>JAUVDV010000176.1 GCA_030595125.1 Deltaproteobacteria bacterium | reverse complement strand
CCGACGGCCACACCGGAGCAACCCGTGCCACCCAGGAATCCGTCCGTGAAGGCGCTGAAATCGCCGGTCCAGTTTTGGGGAGAAGTGACCGTGAGGTCCACTACCGTTGCGCCCGAACAGAAGTCACCCGGCGATGCAGTGGTGACATTCAGCGAAATGGCCACGCTGGCAAAATTGTCCGCCGGATCTATGGCCTTGACCACCGCCCAGACAGTGGCCGTCGTCGATCCCGAGTTGTACCAGTTGGCGAGGTCCGGGTCGGCCGAGCTGGCCACACACCCCGCGGCCGGGCACGAGTCCGCGATGTAGACCGCCACGTCAGCGCCCCCGAACGGGTTGGCCTCCAGGAAGAGCACCTCTCCCGCGGGAACATCCACCTCGAACCAGATGTCGTTTCCGGCCGCCGCCGCGCAGGACGGATCGAACGGCCAGGCTGGATCGTAGGTGCTGAAGTCATGTGTTTGAATATACGGGAATGTGGATACTACATGAGCCGTCCCGCAGGCGTCACCGGCGGGAATGGGCACCGTGGCCGTGAAGTCCAGGTCAATGGCTCCGGCGGTAACACTGGAGCTTATGGTCTCCACTCCGATGACCACCGTGGCCGGGTTGGACGGGTCCTCGTTGTACCAGGACACCGTGTTGGGCGCGGAGAACGGGCAGATGGCCAGGTCGCCGCAGGAATCTACCACGTGGAGCACCGTTGGCGGGCCCGTGCCCACCTCGTTGTCGTTGACGGTCAGCTTGGCGTTTGCGGGAACCGTGACCTCGAACCACACCTCGGGCCCCTCGGCGAAGGTACAGCCGTTGGCCGGATCCAGGTTGGAGGTGTCCGAGTAGCCGCTCCAGGAGCCCGTCCAGTTGACCGGCGTACCGGGGATGGGCGTGATTCCGGTGATGGCGCTCACGCACAGGTTACCCGCCGCGGGCGGCGCCCAATTGAAGGTGATGTCGTAGTCCCCGGTGGGGCTCGGAGCATCGGCCTCCAGCGCCACGTACAGGGTCTCGGTTGAGGATGTGTTGTTGAGATACGCCGCCGTGCCCGGGCCGGTGACAACACAGTCCGCGCCGCAGGACGGCATGATCTGTACCGTGGTGACGGTTGCCGAATTTTCGTAGATGGTCAACAGCTCGCCTGCGGGAACATCCACCTCGAACCTGATTTCAGGGCCATTCGTGACACCGCAATCCGTGGCGCCCCAGAAGTAATCCCCGAGCGGAGCCCAGGCGTCGGCAATGTTCTCGGTGTCGTCGCCGCCCGTGTCCGTTACAACGATCGCAGTTGTGCAAAAATCGCCGGCCACCGGCGCCTGCACATCGATTTCGAATGAGGCGTTAATGGTGGAGGAACCGCTCACGGCGCCCGCGACCACGTACACTGTCATGGTGGAGCCCGTGTTGTTGTGCCACACCAGCACCTCCGGGTCCGGAGTGATCACATAGTTGAGCACGGTCGGGGAGGAGGTGCAGTCCGAAAGCGCGGCAATAAAGGTAGTGGCGGTTCCCGAAACCTTCTGAACCTTGAGGACTTCATCGTCCGGAACGTCGATTTCGAACCACACGTCGGGCCCGGTGGCGCCGGTACACACCGGGCATGAGTTGTAAAAGGAAGTGGTTGTGTCGGACCAGGTGTGGGGAAGTGTTGTGACAGGGATGGGATCGACACAGGTGTCGCCTTGGGGGAGATCGGTTACGTCCACCGTTGCGGTGAAATTTCCGGTTGTCAGGGGAGTCTGGTCACTTTGAATGTAAGTGTGCAGGGTTACTACGCTATCCGTGGTGTTCACGTAATCGAAAGACGTACCGCTGTAGCTATCGTAGACGTTGCCCGGATCGCACCCGATTGCACAATCGAGGGCGTAACCGAAGGCGAACGACCAGTTGTGGGGGACGTTTGCGGTAAAGGTGATCGCTGTTGCGGGATCCACGGGAACGGTAAACCAGGCGTCCACGCCGAGGTCGTAGGCGGAGCCGCAGCCGGTCGGCATTGAATCTACGGCGTACTCGTTGGCAGGCAGCATCTCGGTTTGAGAACTGGAGGGGGTGGCGGCGTCCATCAACACACCATCGATGCACTCTTCGCCGTGCTTTTCATATCGATCGAACACGATCTCCAGGGGAGTTGTGGCCGGCAACAGGTTGTTTGATTCTACCGCCAGGATCAGAGTTACATCAGTTGAGCCGGTGTTTATCCATGTGGCCATGCCGGTGTCGGACGCCTGACCGGAACCCAGGCACTCCGTATCCCCACACGCGGTCATGAAGTTGACCCACAATATTGATCCGACGGATGTCAAAGAGAGATGCTCTCCCGCCGGAACACCGACCTCGAACCAGATGGTGTTGCCCGCGTTGTCGTAGCAGTTGGCCATCCCGGTGCTGTCGAACGAGTTGAGGGTGAAGCTGCCCCACACGTCCGTAAATGTGTACTCGGCCGGTGAATCGGGGATGGCTATGGCGTTTTCGCAGTCCTCTCCCGTGCCGGCATCCACGCTCGCGTCGGGGTCCGTATCCGAGTCCGAATCCGTATCCGAGTCGGAGTCCGAATCCGAATCCGTGTCACTGTCTGTATCCGTGTCGCCCCCCGCGTCATCATCGTCGTCATTGTCACTACTCTCGGCGCACGAGTTGATCCAGGCGGCCGTGAGCAGAACCGAAAGCAGCACCGCTATTCTTGAATTAAACATTTTCTACACTCCTTGCCATTGAGCTTTGGGGTGCTCCATGGCCTGGGTTAATGAGCTGGATTACTGTCTAGAGTGTTGATGTTCTCCATTATTGAATAAACTTTTTTTAGGCGTATGCGGTTTCGATAATTTCTGGCGAATAATGGGCGCCATATTGCGTTCAGGGGCAGGCGGCCGGGGTCGGGGCGATGCACACGTCATCAACGCTCCAACTGGGGGAACTGTACGCGCCGCTGCTTGTCACATCGTAACACCAGCGCACCTGGAAAGCGGCGTTGGAGTGCGCCGTAACGTCGTATTCAAAGTATGTCCATGTAGGATCAGAGGTGACCGTAGATCCTGTAATGAAGATATTCACCCAGCTGGACCCGTTGTATACATCAATCGTGTGGTGCTGGTATGGATCATAGTCGCATTCCAGATGACGCCAGTAGCTCATCCAGACCGAGCTCAGGGAAGAAGTGTTGATAACCGGACTCGTCATGCAGTATGCAGCGTGAAGGGTTATTGGCGTACACCCTCCGATAATCACCCCTGCAAGACCGTTGTCGGTTGTAGTACTGGTATGATCCGTTGCGGGATCCTCACTCGATCCGGTGCAACCGACACTGGGAACGGCGGCGCCAATTGCCCAGTCCGTCCCAAGGGTCCATCCCGCCGAGTTGTCCGAGAAATCTTCTACAAACATGAAATTTGCCAACTCGAAATCCAGGTCCAGCGCGCCGGTAACGATGCCGTCGCCTTCAACTGCAACCATCACCGTGGTCGGGTTTGTCGGATCGGGGTTGTGCCACCAGATGCTGTTCGTACCCGCCGCCAGGCAATCACTCGTTGCGCAGGAGTCAAGAACCTGCACCTGGGCGTCTGCTGCTCCGGAGTTCTGTACGTGGAACCAGTCATCCGCCGGAACTGTCACCTCGAACCATGCCTCCGGGCCGACGGCCACACCGGAGCAACCCGTGCCACCCAGGAATCCGTCCGTGAAGGCGCTGAAATCGCCGGTCCAGTTTTGGGGAGAAGTGACCGTGAGGTCCACTACCGTTGCGCCCGAACAGAAGTCACCCGGCGATGCAGTG
>JAUVDV010000080.1 GCA_030595125.1 Deltaproteobacteria bacterium | reverse complement strand
GCTAAGGCCACGAATGAACTCAACGCTTTGTAATGTCATGCAATTCTTGCTGAGAACCGTGAGTTCTTGAGCCTCCTTCCGCCTCGATTCGCACCACTACCAGATGTCACAGGTGTACGACTTGTTAACCCTGAGCATTTCGTATCAAGCTCGGCCCAGACAAACAGATCCCAACTCGTACGCCTCCTCACGGTCTTATCCGGATATGGCGCGCGCTACCGGACCAAGAGATAGGCAGGCGAGTGAAGATAGGTCCGAAAAACGGGCCGAGGAATCAGATTGGCCGGATTGGCCAGGCCAATTCAACGGTGTGGCGAATAGGCTGCACGAAGAGGAGAAGAGTCAATGTTGAAATTGATGGGGATAGTTGCGCTGGCGGCGAGCCTAATCGTCGTGGCGTGCGATGAAGTCGATGGTAAAGCGCCATTAAACGGATCCGCCGACGGCCTGGTGGGCGATCCCACAACCGCGCCGACAGCGGACGACATTATCGGCAATGACGGGCCGTCACCAACGGTCGCGGCTCGTTGGACCGACTTCGTGCCGGGCGGAACAGCAACGGTGAGCACACTCGGGTTGGAGTTGGAGAACCTGACTACGAGCACGGACTATACGGTAACTGTTACGATCAAGACCGAAGGGCTTCTAAACAAGAGCGCCGACCTGTCCCTCGGCGACATCGATCTGGCGGCGGGACAAACGGTCACCCTCTCCGTTCCGGCGTCGCAGTTGCCCATTCAGAGCACCATTGGAGCGAGCATGATTAATGTCGAGCTTATGCTCACCTATGAAAATGAGGGCGGCGTCTTCTCCAAGAAGCGTGCGTACTCGTCGTTCTATTACCGGCACAACCCCGGCTACGGATCAGTGAAGATCTTCGACGAGCAAAAATTGATTTCCGCGTACCAGGGCAAGATTGCGGGTGTTCCCGCGGGCGCGCAGGCAGCGGGCGGAATGCTCGGCAGGATCGCAAACGGAAGCGGCGGCTTCAACAACGTAATGCTCTCCGACGAGAGTCTGGCTCACAAGGTCGGCGCGGATACCATCGGCAGGCTCGTCGGAATGGACATCGAGATCGGTGAAGACGTCGTGCCGGCCGGAGACGTGGAAGGAGGTGAACTATGAAACGCCATACAAGTATCGCCGGATTGGTCTGCCTCGCCGCAGCCTTGTGCATAACGGCCGCCGCGTCCACAGCGGACGCCGCATACATGAAGTGGTGCACCAGATGGAGATCGCAGTACACCGACGGTGGCATCGGGGAGGATCTCTTTACTTCGACCAATGTCGTTTACCGCACGGCGAAATACAACTCTGCAGAGGTATGGAACCAGGCCACATCGACAAGAATCTGGTACGGGGAACTCGATTCCTCCGGCTGCACTCCATATCTCGCGGTCAGCAGTTACACCCAGTACAAATTCCGCCAGGCGACCAAGGTAAAGAAGGACAATCGAACTATATATGTAAACCCGGACAGCGGCACATGGGGCGCCAGTTATATTTGGCTCAATTCGTATTACACCACGGGTAATCTTTATTGGTTGTATGGTTACACACACACATTTTCACCCAACTGGAACTCTCCCAAGGGCAACCTCATGCCTCTGTCCCGCCGGGTTTTGGCGGTTTACACGAAACTCGACTATCCCCTAAACACCCTCACGTACATCAGGACCGACAATACCCATTGCGACTCATCGGGCGGCGCTTTCTACCAATCCGGAACGAATAACATATGTCTTCAAGGTCAAGACGCCGATGGATGGGAAGACATCACCAAGTGGAAGTTCATCTTCGGCCACGAAATGGGGCACCGTGTCGCGGATGCGAACGGAGGGCCGGATTGTTACGGTTATACTGAGCAGACGCCGGTGGCCACGCAGTCCCACTGTACGTGCGATCATGTCGATGACTACGGCAGCGATTTGCACTGTATGGGATCACGCGAAAAAATAGGGACCGCCCAGTGTGAGGGGTTCGCACACTTTTTCTCGGCTGCGGTCTTCAACGACAACGACAATATGTACGGCATCCTCGGGTATCCCAAAGAGGCTTGGGTATTCACGGGAGAAAACTATTACGTGGACACAACTCCACCGGTCGCATTCAATGCGGTGAGTTACAAGAGGTGGATGGAAAACGAGTGCGACCCCGGCAACGCAGACAAAGGAACGGAGCACGACTGGATGTCGTACTTCTGGAACGTGTGGGCCGACGGGAGTTACGAAAGTACGATTGATGAGATCAACGACGTTTTCGACAATGCGGATAGTTCAACCTATGGCATCAAGTGGACCGATATGATGGACTCCGTCGAAGACAAATACGATTATGGTACAGGGGACTACTATCAATGGCTCAATAATGGCGATAGCGCCGGAGTGGATCACGAATCGTAGAGGTCATCGATTGTTCGCAGGCCCGTCGCGGATAGCCGCGGCGGGCCTCTTTACCGGGAGGTTGTCTTGTCGTCAAGAAAACCATTGATAGAAACAGTAAACGTGCTTTGTGTCTTGCTTGCGTGCTTTGTTGTGACTATCGCCTGCTCCAAACAGGGCGTCGACGCGGCGGACGGCGCGCCGTCGGATACAGATGCCGACACGGACACCGATTCGGACAGCGATACCGACAGCGATACCGACAGCGATACATCCACAGGAACGGAAGAGGAAGATTGCGTTCATCCAGAGGTTGTTGCCGACTGCCAGAACGGCTGGTGCAAGATCCCGCCAGGTTGCTACACCTTCGGCTCGCCGCCGACAGAGCCGTGTCGCGCCGCATACGCCGAGGCGCAAGTGAACGTCACGCTGACAAGGCCCTTCATCATAGCCCAGACCGAACTCACACAAGAAAAGTGGGAGGCGGCCGGGTTCCCCAACCCGTCTCCCACACCCCACTGCGCCGACTGCCCGGTTAGCATGATCGACTGGTACGAGGCGCTCGCTTACTGCAACGTCCTGTCGGCGAGTGAAGGCCTCGAGCCGTGCTACGACCTATCATGCTGCGAGGGCGTGGTAGGAGAAGGCTGCCCCGAAGGTATGGAGATGTGCGCAAACGGAAACTACAACTGCGACTGCGAGGTGCACAGGTTCTCCAGCCCGTACGAATGCCCCGGCTACCGGCTGCCCACTGTAGCCGAGTGGCAGTACGCGGTCCGCGCGGGTACAACCGAGGCCACGTACATCGGCGACCTTGTAGTAACGGGACAAGGCTGCGAACCGGAACCGATAGCCGACCAGATCGCGTGGAGTTGCTCCAACGCGAGCCACGCCATGGCGGTTGCGCTCAAGACCCCCAACGGCTGGGGTCTGTACGACATGCTGGGAAACCTGGAGGAGTGGTGCAGCGACTACTACAACAACACAGCGTTCGGAGGGGGCATAGATCATGTGACCGATCCTCACGATTTCGATGTTTTCATGTCTCGTCGTTCCACGAGAGGTTCATTATGGATAACTGATGCATGCTACGTTCGATCGGCTGAAGGAGGAGGGCATCCTCCCTATTTTCGCGTAAACGGTATTGGCTTTCGCCCCGCGAGAACGATTTTTGAATAAACCCCATCCCGGCCCCTCCGTCGCCAAGGCTATGGCGGGCAGGCTTCCCCTGCGAGGGGAAGGGGAAGATGATGGAGGCTGGCTTTAACTGTTTTTGTCAAAAAAAAGGGGAGGCCGAGGCATGAAATTTCAGAAGATTGCCGGAACATGGATAGTTGCTATTTGTATTCTGTTACTCGGTTGTTCCAACAACAAGGGCAAGCCGGACGCGGGGCCGGACGGCGGCGACACCGATACGGACACCGACACGGGGGCCTACGTCCCACAGGACTGCAAGGGAATAGTCGTGTTCCCCGACCCTGCAATGGAGGACGCGGTTCGCCGCAGCCTGGCCGTCTACACCCTGGGCATGGGCCAGGGCGCCTACTACGACGGGGATCTCACTGCCGAGATCATCGCAGAGGCCTATGAATTTGTAATGGTAATTGGCGACTACGACGAGATTGAATTTCTCGGCGGCGTGGAGTGTTTCGTAAACGCCAGGACTCTGAGTTTGTCCCATAACAAGATCTCCGACATCTTCCTTCTCGAGTACCTGCCGCAACTCGAAAGCGTAAACATTGGCTACAACGAGGTCGCGGATCTGTCTACTTTGTCCTCACTGGCCAACCTCAAATCGCTTTACATTCGCTGGAATCCTGTTGAGAGCATGGCGCCGGTAGGCGAACTCGAAGGTCTGGTCACACTGCAAGCCGATGGGATCGGAATCGATTCACTCGAGTGGGTCACCGGCCTTACCAACCTGACCGGGTTGTGGGTCTCAGATAACGGAATCCAAGACATTTCCCCACTCGCGGCGTTGACAACGATAACGACTCTCGATTTGTCCAACAACCAGATTACCGACATCGGCCCTCTTGCCAGCGTAAAGATAGCCTACATGCTGTTGCTCCAGAACAACCAGGTCTCGGATATCTCCGCGTTGAGCAACTCTACCGATCTCGCCGAGCTTCATCTCGACAACAACGACATTGCGGACATCGGTCCCCTCGCCGGCCTGACGAACCTGTACTGCCTCAAACTTCACAATAACCGGATCGACGATATCGGTCCGCTGGCCGGGATAGCCGGTCTTTACTCGGTCACGCTCTGGAACAACGAGATAGTGGATCTTTCACCTCTCGTCACCACGGAATTCAGCCAGACCGACTTTCCTTACTGCAACACTGCGGACTATGATTATTTGGCCTACAATTTCAGCGACAACAAAATATCCGATGTCACCCCCCTGGCCTCGTTCACCGGGCCGCCGGCCTTTGGCATCAGCCGAAACGAAGTCACCGATATTTCCCCGCTGGCCGGGAAGTCGATAGGTTACCTGAACGCAGAGGACAACGACATACATTCGCTTCTAGCGCTGATCACTTTGGGGGACTGCGCGTATCTCAATCTCACAAATAACCGAGTGTCATCAGTGGGCGCGCTGACTGCCAATGCGCGGGTTCTTTCCAAGAATAGCGATCGACCATACTGGGAAGTACTGCTCGGCAACCCGCTGGATGCTTTCGCGATTGACGAGCATATCCCCGTCATCTGCGAGCACAATATCGAGGTGTACTGGGGCGACGAGGACACCTGCGACTGGAACGACAATCCTATCGTGCTCCCTTCTTTCGATCCCGACCCGGACCCCTGGACCGGAGTGGAGGTTCAGCCGGAAGACTGCTCTACAAACCAAAGCTGGCTCGCCGACGGCGCGCTTCCGTCCGAGGCGCACGGCAGCCCCGATTTCACCATAGAAGAAACGGTCGCGGGCGAGCCGATCGTCGTCGATCAGATTACCGGCCTCGAGTGGCGGCGATGCTCCGCTGGGCAAACCTGGAGCGGGAGCTCATGCGCGGGAACGGCGGATCTGCTTTCATACGCCGACGCGAACGCCGCTTGCGGGGGCGGTTACGGAGGACAAACCGACTGGCGCCTGGCCGATGTGACCGAGCTGGCCAGCCTGGTGGATTATTCGACCGCCTATCCAGGTCCCGTGTTGGATTCCGTGTCATTTCCCGGCACTTATCCCGGCAGCTACTGGACCTCCACGGAACCGCCGAAGAGTGGCGGTGCCGTCGCCTGGCAGGTCAACTTCTACAACGGAACCGTGGACATCAACCTCACTCGGGACTCCACCAACAATCACGCAAGGGTGCGTTGCGTTCGAGGCGGGCAACCCGCAGCGCCTCCCGTGCGGTTCGACAACACCGTGGGCGACGGCTCTACCGTTCTTGATAACTGGAGCGGTCTCGAATGGGTTCGCTGCGCTAACGGGCAGACATGGAGCGGAACAACCTGCACCGGCGCTGCTGCAGAGGTTTCATGGGGCGGAATCCAGACTGCGTGCGACGGAACATTCAGCGGGCACAGCGACTGGCGTGTTCCGACAGTCGTGGAGATCGCAAGCCTGGTGAACTTCTGCGGCGCGGACGCCGCCGAGCACTCGGCACAGTTCCCCGAGACAACTGCGGCGTTCCACTGGTCGTCGACCGTCTTTCCCGACTACGACGCAAAGCTCTGGATGGTTGACTTCAACTACGGCTGGACCGAGCCCGGCATGGACGCCTCCACCGCTCGTGTGCGTTGCGTGCGTTAGGTACTTTGTGCCTCCCCAAAACTCGTACGTACCGTAATCACATCATTCTCGCCGAGCGGCATTACCAGGAAGATAAAAAAAAGCACTGTTCACGACAGATACAGGTGTGACAAGTGCTCCGCTTCTTCTTTTTCTCCACCCATAAGCACTTCCGTTGGCTCTCATAATCAGGAAACAAGCGTGTTGCCTGCGTAACGTCTCATTCGGCAGAGGCGGTCACCCTTTCCTAACTCGCGGCAGGTTGAGTTCATCCATGATGCCGCTGATGCGTCTGCGAGAGTAGTGGATGCCGTTGTCGCGAAGGTGGCGCTCGATGGCGGAGACGTTGCCGGCGTGATTGCGGTACGCGTCTTCCACGATCATGTAGATGTCTTCCGTCACACTTGCCGGCCGCCTGATCTCCTCGGTCACTTTCCCCGTTTCGCCGTCCGGGGTCCTGTCAAATGACGGGTATTCGGACTTGTAGCGTTCGGAGAAGATCTCGAAAATCGCTTCTGAGGGTTCGGTTCCCGAGGCGATGCGGGTTGCGATCCTGTCCGCGATGTCCATCAGGCCTCTCACGTTGTCTTCCTTGAAACCGTCCAGCATCAACGATTCGTAATGGCTTGCGGTCAGGAGCAACAGTACAGGGCCGGCGGGTGAACCGGTTCTTTCGAGAGCTTTTGTCAGCACATGATCGAAGATGCTCGGAATGTCGGCCGGGCGCTCGCTCAGGGGAGGGATTGCGACCACTCTGAGCCTGGCGAGAAGATCTCTTTCGAGTGAAAAGGACGGCGCCGGTTCATTGGAGGCGAACAAGAACCGCACATCCACCGGAGTTGTCTGCGTCTCGCCTATGTGGGCGAGTTCCCGGTCTTCTATTACTCGCAGGAGGCTCTTTTGAACCCTTTTGGGGAGGTTGTGAGCCTCGTCGAGGAACAGCACCCCCTTGTCGGCCTTCTCGATGTAGCCGGGTCTCGCGTCCACGTTGGAGAAGACCTTCTGTCCGACGCCGAACAGTGTGGCGGCGGCCTCTTCCTCGGATGAGAACCTGGCCGCGTTCTGTACGACGAGCTTTTTTCCTGTGATCTCCGCAAACGCGTGGGCCGCGAGTTCCTTGCCGGTGCCGGACGGTCCCGCGAGCAGCAGGCTGCGGCCCGACATGGTGCCTTCGAGGAGCTTCCTCGCCAGCACGGCGGCGTGAAACCTGCCCGCGATACCGAAGTTTTCGGTTTCCCGAAAAGAGAGGATGTCGCCGCCGTCCGAAAGAAAGACCAGGATGGTATTGCCGGCTCGAATTATCGCCCTGTCCGGCAGTTTCACGGCCTTCTTTATGAGCTTGCCGTTCAGGTAGGTGCCGTTCTTGCTGCCCAGGTCCTGGATCTTGCAGCCTCGACGGTAGCTCGTTATCGAAAGGTGGTTTCTGGATGTGTTGGCGTCCCTGATTGCGAGATCCGAGTCCTTGTCCCTGCCGATGACAATGGAATCCCCGATGGCGAGGCGATCCGCGCCCGCAGCGATGGACGGCGCGTGGGCCACCAGCACTACGGGTTCGGGTTTGGTCCCGGTCGCGCCGAAAACTACATCTTTGTATGTGCTCGTGTGGTCGCCGCCCATGGGTCGGATATATAGATGACCTCGATCTTCATCAAGTGAAGATTGAGACGACCCCCTCCTGAAAACCTATCCCCCCAACCCCCTTTCCTGCGAGGAAAGGGGGAGAAGAGTATATCTGTTCCCCTTCCCTCTCAGGGAAGGGGCCAGGGGATGGGTAACCATGCATAGTGGAAAGGTGGGAATTGTTGCCTGCGCTACTGCACGGCCTGGACGATCGGTTCCGGTTGCTCCGGAACGATGATGGGCTGTACGGCTTCGACAGGTGTCTCGGTTGCGCCGTTGCCGTTCTTGGTCGCGCGGCGGCGGTTCTTCTTGCCCGAGAAAAGGCTGGGATATTTCTTCAGGCGGGACGGCTCTTCGCGGAACGCGAACGCGGCTGCGGCGCGGATTTCGTCGATGCCCCTCCTCAAGTACTCGAAAGCCCCGTCTCTTACGGCGCGCAGTTCTTCCAGCTCGTTCACGTTTACCTGCGGGCTCACGATCTCGATGATGCGCAGGGCAAGTGACCTCGCCTCGTCGATCTCCTCCATGGAAACGTTGCAACGATCCTTGATCTCATCCCAGTGGTTTGTGAACAGCACCGACAGCGACAGAAGGTCGTCGGCCCTGTTAAGGGTGCCCCTGCCCGAGCGCAGATCTGCGATTATCTCCTTTCGATCCGGGTCGTTTCCGAACACGTACTCGGCGTCCCTAATCAGCTTTTGCCACGCCCAGCGGGCTCGTTCCATCAGCTCCTGGCCGGGTCTTTTCCCCTCTACACCTTGTCTGAATAGGACATCGGCCTGCCAGAGCCCCTTGATGCGCTCGATGAGGTTCTCGTACTTCTTTGGCGAAAACCCCTGCGGCGAAAACAGGGACGCTATCCTTTCCCGGTCTTCGGTGAACGCTCTAAGGATACGCATCGAGAGCGCCACCACGAACACTATGCTCGCGACATACCTTCGAACCTCGTGCTCCGGGATCGCCAGTACATCCGGCAATATGCTCTGCAGCGCCTTGTCCAGATCCTCGTTCTGGAAGCCCTCTTTGAGAACCTCACTCTCGGCCGCCTCGATCTCCTCCTTTGTCTGTTGCTCTTGACACATGGTCTCGCCTCCCTTCCCTGTTCCGGCTGTTAACTTTCCAATTGTCTCTTCCATTTTTCATCTCCTCCACTTTTGCTTTGGCCGCCCTTGTGCGGCTGTTGATGCGCCCCTGCATTGGAAGAAACGTGCCAGTATCCGCGCGTGACCGGGTTTTCAGCCGAACATCCTTTAACCATTGCGTATTGTGGAAAACTGACGATCTCACCCGGACACGGGAAAGAACCCGAATGTCTAAATATTGAGAAGCCCCCTTCTCAATAATGAGAACCCCCCTTCTCAATGGGAGGCGGAGGACCTTCTCGTCCCGCGGGGTAAACCCCACGGCAACGATGCGCATAGCGCAAGTCCGGTGGACTGTGGCCTGGACGGTTTTGCTCTGCACCGCGTTGACTGCGCCTAATAGGAATAGTCGAGGACTGTTTGAGGCACGACAAAAAGGAACCCCGAGGACTACCTGAGCGAGGCAAATAAAGCAGGAACTGTGCGAATCCCAGCAAAACCAAAAATAATAGCGTTCACTATCGAAAAATGCGCTGTAACTTCCCCAATTTTCCGACATCGCGTCGCGAGGATTCTCGTTTCTGAAGAAATTTCCCAGCGGGAACTGTGAGAATTCCACGTTGATGAAGAAATTCCCCAGCGGGCAACGTGGGAATTCTACGTTGATGAAGACGATTCCGAGATTGAGCGTGAGAAAATCTCGTTCTTGAAGAAACGCCCCATTGGGGACTGCGAGAATTCTACGTTGATGAAGAAATTCCCCAGCGGGCAACGTGGGAATCCTACATTGATGAAGACGATTCCGAGATCGTGTGGGTGAAAATCTCGTTTATAAAAAATACGTGCGTTGGAACCCGTGAGAATTCTACGATGATGAAAAAGTTTCCGAGATTGAACGAGGAAAAAGCTCGTCTCTGTAAAATCCGCGCGTTGGGGGATGTGGCAAAATCTCCGTATTCGAAACAGGTGCCTTCTTTTATTCATTCGCTTATCCGGTGTCTTCAACGTGACTTCGTGGTACATGGGAAAGTAATGGTGAATGCTCCAAGCCAGTCTTCTGGATACTATCCGCCTGGTGTCGAACCTCGTGAGCGTCGTCCCCGTATTAAAAAGGACCAAGCTGCTTTCGCGTTACTCGGCGCGGCCATCGGTGGCATCCTGGCTCGACACCCGGGTGGTGCCGTTGCGGGTGGCGCCATAGGCGCGGTCGTTGCGCCTGGAGAGCCGTATCCTCTGGAAACAGCTCTCCGTAAAATGTTTTCCAATACTGACTACGGCTTCGTTAGCTTTACACGAAAGGGTCCTTATCACGCTGTTGTTGTCGTTAATCGCGACAACGAATTCAATCAAGTAGATAGCATCGCTCCCCCGTCGGCTAGCTGGACTCAGAAGAGCCTCGATGATTGGCTCTACGGTGATTTGAAAGCACGGTTGGGCCTTTGACCACTGAACGACCAGGAACCCTCATAGAGGCGGCAGAGTTCCTGGTTGACAGGAGCGAGCAACTTGCCGAGGCAGCGCGGGACGTTTTCGAACTCTCGAATATAGATGATCTTACCTCATTGAGAAATAGGGCATCCATGCGTCGCTACGGTGTCGAAGTATGTGGCCAACTTGAATCCTCTTTCGTAGTCTTCTCAGGCGACCTAAACGGATTCAAGAAAATCAACGACTCGTTTACCCATTTGGCAGGCGACGTCGTGCTCAAGAAAATCGGCCAGGTTCTTGTTGAGATCGTAGAGAGAGTCGGCGGCATCGCCTTTCATCCTAGCGGTGACGAGTTCGTTATCATCGCCGAAGCAAATCTGGCAAAACAGCTTTCGGTCAATCTCTCGGAGTCAATGAAGAGTATTGCGGTCTCTTTTGGAGAGCATTCTCTTTATTCCTCTGCTTGTTTTGGATACTCGTACACAGATGAAGAGGCCGATTTCGACGAAGTCCTAAAGCGGGCCGACCTTGCAATGCAACGCGCCAAAGAAAAAGGTCCTGGTACTGTAGTGGAGTGGACTCATGAAATGCGTGAGTTAGAATACAAGGACGCTCGTTTCCGATGTCCATCCTGCCGAACATTGATCAAGGTATCTGTTCCGGTGGATCGACTCGAAGGTGCCCTCATCAAGTCCTGCCCTCATTGTGATGCGAACATTCTTGCAGATCTCTG
Organism: Deltaproteobacteria bacterium; assembly: GCA_030595125.1. Taxonomy (GTDB): domain Bacteria; phylum Myxococcota_A; class Polyangia; order JAAYKL01; family JAAYKL01; genus JAUVAN01. The sequence goes on along the minus strand of JAUVDV010000080.1, from coordinate 11,834 downwards.
ACCATCACCCAAGACGAGATCACCGTAATCTCTTCAGGCACATTCTCGCGATCCAGTCACCGGTGCGAAGAAGATCTTCATGCCGCGATTCGAAAACAGTGTTAGAGACTATATTCCGTTACAGAACAGGCTGCGGCTGTCATGAGGAGCGACCCCGGGCCTGCCACGCAATAGCTCTTGGGCGACGGCGGATGTTCCCCTATAAAGTGCCAGAAATTTTGGCGAAGGAATGTGCTTCTCCAGCGTGCGGAAAATAGTATTCCATTATCCTTCTTGGGTTTGTGTCTCTGATTCCTTTCGTAAACTGATGACCATTGTCGCCGCGAAGAAACTCTCGGCATAGTATTGAGCTTTCATGCGCACATAGGCTGGAAGCAAAAAAGCGAGTGCAACGGTCCCAACCATGACAACTGTGGACACAACCCCCCATAGAATCGCGCCGGTGAACCAGATGTACGCCGCCCAGCAGCCAAGGAGACTACCGATTGCAAAGGTAATCCACACGATGCGGAGGCCTGCGAAATTACGCGCGAATCCGTAGTCGATGTTGTGGAGTAGTACTCGTTCTGCCTCAGGTGCTTTCCAAAGGAGGTTCCGAAGCCCCCGAACGGCATCGTTGATCACAGCCCGGAGTTCACCCGCATCACCTTCCTTGATGGTGTGTGCGATGTCGAGCTGCAGCAGTTTCTTGATGACCTGATACCAGCGTTCTTTCTGCTGCGTAGAGATCGACTTCTCATCTGGATGAAGCCACCGGTTGGTTGGGGCATCATGAGGCCAGCCGGGCCACAGCTTCTCCTGCATACGATTGCCGCATGCCGAAGCAACGTGTGAAACACCCACTGCAACTACTGCTGCGAGTCCGACGCCTGCCCCGAGGAGCTTGATCCATTCGAGCAACGGAGCGCCGAAGGCGGCAGAAACAGGCAACAGAGGAAGTACCGTTAGTATAGCAGGGAGGAATCGAGCCTTCCTCTCGTAGTGGTCACTCAGGTTGACGTAGTTGAGCCAGCCCTTCTTCATCGTTTCGCCTCCGGCAAGATGTTCGTCTCTTCCGTGATCTCCCCAACATAGCAGCTCGTGCATCCAGGGTCCCCGACGATCATCATCACGGCGGGGAGGCCATCTGCTTGCATTAGGCTTGCGAGCCATGCGAAGACGTCGAAGTCGTCGTGACTTGCAGTTGGGCTGATACTTTTCGGATGTGAGTGCCATTCCCCGACGTACTCAAGCATGCCGTGGGTCTTCTTCGTGAGCGCGTCTACTGCCTCGGCAAGGCCTCGGCATCCCCTGATGTACAGGGTGGGCCATTCCTCGCTGTCGGGCGGTGAAGACAACGCATCGACGATGTATAGAATGCGCCTCTCCACATCAAACGAACCCAAGAGCACGCCGCCCGTTTCGTTCGGGAGCTTGTTTTCGCGCATAGCGTCGAGCTTCGTGAGCAGCTCCTCGTCGGTGACAACCGTCCAGCTGCCAATCTCTTGGCGGACTACCGCCGCAAGCGTCAAATCGACACGTCGAACGGCGCCATCTTCGTCGGCGCGCCAGACCACTACCGCTGCCTCGGCGACACTAAGCGCATCCCTCACTGCCCGTGCCCCCTGGCCGGAATGGAGAGCTACCAAGTGTTGGGGAAGCGTGCTGGTTATGTCACGACATGATTGTGCATAGCGACGTGGCCCCTCCGCTTGATCAAGGTGTCCTGCCAATCGGTCGTCATTCACTATGGCCCTGTAGTACTGCATCTCAAGAGCATCGAGCGTGAACTCTCGTTCCTTGTCCTCGGCGAGCAGGACGAGGTCACGCCCTGTTGGCGTCATGAAGAGCGAAAGCCTACGCGCCGAGATCTCCCCATCGAGGGAAAGCATCCTAGCAACGCTCACAGACGTGGACATGTCCAGGATGGCGTCGGCCTCATCGAGCGCCATCTTCAGGTCATCGGTTTGATTCCCCGGGCAGAGCACATTGACCGGAAGCGCCGTGAACAGGTCTGCACCCTTCACGATGTCGTTCGCCAAAAGCGTAACCGCCTCCGCCTTGTTCCAACCTACGAAGGCGTTACCAAGGCTGTGTCTCGCTACGTTATGGGGCATCAGCTGATCGTGGTCGATAAGTGTCCATCTCCCGAATCCGGTTCGACCGAGGTTCATAACGACCTGGGAACCGAGCGCTCCGACCCCGACAGCGGCCAGACGAATCTCGTCTTCAGCAGTTGTGCCGTTTAAGGTGGCCGCCAAAGTGCGGTCGAGTTCATACGCCACGTTGAGCACGTCTAGTCCCACATCCTCGCCTCGCTTCGACGTGTCGGGCTCCAGAAGAAAGCCAGGCAGATTGTCTTGGAGTTCCCAAAGACCTATCCTGATGCCGAGATCGCGAATTCGCAGATCTCCAGCGCGCGCTCCTTCTTGAACGGCATCGCCGAGTAAGAACGCCCATGTGTCGATGGCTTCTACCTTGCCCTCGTCGTACCGTGTCTTGGGAAACAGTATAGCGAGCAGGATGTGGGAGTCGAGAAATGCATTATTGTCGGCTTGCCAGTCCTTGAGACGACCTCGTAGGTCTGCAATGAGATCCAGCCCGGCGGGCTCGGTCATGGAAGCCAGGTCAGCAAGGGTTACAGGCCTCCGATGGATCACGCCGTGTGTTTGCGGCAGGCATCGGTGTACACTTGCCACCATACTCACGACCCCGTTCGGTGGCGTTGCCTGAGCAATCAGAAAGAGCTTTCCGTTTTCATCTCGCCTCGCATTGCTCACAAACAACTGTGCTGCTGCTTGGTCCGCACTCTGCAGGTCGTGAGGAAGTACGATGTGCCCGACGTGATCGATAAGGACCGGCTCCAAAGGCTGATCGTCCTGGTGGAGATCTCCTTGCGCAGTCAGGGCAAGCCAGTTACGGAGGTGGTGAACGAACCTCGCTGGCGTCCAGCGGCGTTTGATGTCGTCATAGCGCTCATCGTACAGGCAAAGATTCCGTGGGAACTCCTCCACATGGAGGTTGAGGTGCGGAACCTGCGGAAAGTCCTTGCGTAAGGCGTGAACGGTGGGAGCGAAAACGTCGGGTTTACAGAACGTGGCGGTAATTCGCTCGAAGGGGTGAATCGCGTGGACACGAATTTGCGATACCTCTACATCCAGATCGAACACAACTGTCTCAGTCTCGCCGTTCTTACGGCACTCCACGAGCGTGACAAACGTGATGCGCTCGGCGTCGAGATTGAGCGCAAGGTCACGCGCTTTCGGGATCTCAAGATCATCAGGCTCGACTAGATCGCCCGGGACATCGAAGTGGATCGTCTCCATCTGCGTCAACCTGCCCGTGGCGCGCGCTGTGACGTGGCCGCATAGGCCGCTCCTATGTTGGTCTTCTTGAGTGTCGCCTTATTACCTCCGATCTCGATCACGACCGGCTTCGGCGCATTGCTGGTGGGATGCTCCATTGTGACCACGAACTGCCCGTCGAGGACACCGACGACTTCCTTGTAATATGCCGCCGCCTGTCGGTGCGGCGGCTGGTCATCCTTGTCCTCCTCGCTGCCGGCAGCCGGAATCGGCTTGCTGGTGGAGACTGCGATAGCACCTGCTTGCCCCTTCTTTTCGTACAGTGTGGAGACCTGATCCACCGGCGTCGTCTTGTCTTTCCCCTTCTCTGGGCCAATGGAGCGGTAACTGCAGTGGTGGGGAAGTTTGGCGATGTCCCACTCCAAGCGCCGATCGTTCTTCTTGCCCTTGGTGATGTCGACGATCTGTGCGAGCACCTCATGGGTGGAATCTGCCAACAGCAATGCCTTGGTCTGCACACCTTCGATCTCGAAGGTCACCTGCAGCACCAAAGAATCCTCGTTGCGATCCTCAACAATGTTCTCGTCCTGACGAATCGCAAAAGGTGAATGGACGAAGAACTCGGCATGGTCCACCTCCAGGGAAAACTCGGGGGTGACCGTGCCAGCATCGCTGATCAGATCAAGACGGTCGTCCAGCTTGACGCCATTCTCGTCACACCACTTCCGCAAACGCTCGGGACGAGAGAAGACCCGGATGCCCTTGCCCTCCTTGAAGCGGTGCCGGGCTTCCTTTTGAAGAATGCGCGCTTCTTCATCATCGGGTCCCTTCTCGGTGATAAGAGCCGCCGGCACCCACATTACATTGATCTTGATGCGGTCGTCGCCTTGATACTTCTTGGCGTGTTTCAAGTAGAAGAACTCTGTAGAGCCCCTGAAGTGATCCTTGTCGAGATGGCTAAACGCGACAACGTCATAGTAGCCGCGCTTGCTCTTATTGAGATCGTCCCGAAGCTCCTCGGGGAGGTCGCAACGAAGGTCATCTTCATCGTCGGGGTCGCGGGTGGCGGCATAGTCGATGAGGATCTTCCTTCCACAGTCCAAATCGATGCGACAACAGTCGGCATTTCCAAGATGGAAAAAAGTCAATTTATGCATGAATTACCTTCCTTTATACGGGCTCCTTTGGCTGAACGAGTTCCTAGCTCTCGTATGGGTGCCCCCGCATGGTGTTGCCGGACATAGTATAACATGGATCCTACCGTGCCTTGTCAGACGAGCCCCCTCTGCTTCAGATTTCCGAAGACTCCCTCGGCAGATGTCTTGGCGTTTTCGACAGCCGGGAATACCGAGCCGTCCTTCTGCTCCCACGTGTCGTTTCTCTTCACGACGACCAAGTATCCCTTCTCGGTTCCAAGAACACCGAAACCCTTGCCTTCGATCTGCTCGTCGCAACTACTTTCGGAGCACGACACCCATGAATATTTCAAAGTAGTCATCCCTTCCTCCCTGTCGAAGATCTCAGAGACATTAGATCCAAAGCCCTACGCGGGCACCTTGCACTCCCAGTTTGGGTAGTCGTCACCTTTGTGACGATTGTTCTCCCACTGAAGTGGCTGCAGATTGTCGATATCGTCTGTCCCACCCTTTGAAACGGGTTTCATGTGATCGATTTCCCATCCCATGCCTTTATCGGTGTTGCCATACAGGTCGTATTGCATCCAAGCTCCGCAATCATCATTACGGCGGTAATTCGGATCGGTTCCGAGGACAACCTTCCCCTTTTCCCAGACTTCATCGATGGTTTTCTGACTGAACGAACCTCCGGAATTGCTCGTTCCTTTCCCCCTTGTCATTCTGGCCTCCTTTTGTTCGCGCAATGTCGAATGTCGTGAACCGCATTGCTCCCGTTTTCATCTACCTAATATACGACTTCTTGATAGAAGAGAGCAGCGTACCGCCGTGCGGGTACTCGCCATCCCCCATGAGGACGACGACCTCCTGCCCCTTGAGAAGTGGTCGGACTCGCACATCTATGAACTGAGTGATCCGCCAGTTTGATTGGGCTGCTTTCTTTTGTGGGTAATCCTTTACCTTCTTGTTCGCAGACTCCCGAACGACAATGCGAATGCCATCCAGAGCCCACACTTTGTCTTCCAGTTCCTGTACTGTCATGGTCATCGCTCCTTCTTATCCGCGAATAGTGTTTAACCTAACATTACAAACCGCCGTTGCCCCTTGAGCTTACCCCTGCAACACGACAATAAAAGTTCTCCTATCTATATTCCGTGTTGTTGCATTTTGGGCAGGGCGGCAATGTGTCCGTGTCGTCATCAAGCCTGACGACTTGTCCACACTTCGTGCAAAAGTATGTTCCTTTTCCTGGTTTCTCACCTGTAGATGGCATGGGTTATCCTCCTTTTCGCAAAGTTCTTACAAAGGTCGCTTTGATGTTTCATTTCCAGGCTCAGTGGTCAGGGGAAGGCTGTCAAGACGTACAGGTGTGACAATCGGTCTGTCGGCGAGGTTGGGGAATTTTGCGGGTCAGTCGGAAGGACGGCTGTCCATGTCGAAGAGTTCACATATCGTGAGCAGCCTGACGAGCTGGTGCAGATCTGTTACCTGGAGCTTGAAATAGATCCTGGAAAACACCTTCCGCAGCTGAACGGGGGCCTGCTCGAGCCGGCGGGCGAGTTCGCTAATCTTGGGAAAGTCTTTCGAGAACTCGGAAAGCGCCCTGGTCTCCTTCCTGGTCATTCCAAATGAACGAAGGTAACCGAAGTCTGACACGATCTCCGGGAGTGTCCGATTCTTGACTGCGCCGCGCTTCCCATCGAGCAGCCTGGCCACCTCGCGCGGAATGTCAACGTGAACCCCCTTGACCAGAAAGTCGACCGCTCCCGCATGTGCAGCTCGGAAGAACTGCTCTTGAGTGCGATCTGCCGACAGGACCACGGGGATCGTACTCGGAGCGTGGCGGACGATGTGTTTCACGAACTCCAGGCCACTCTTCTTCTCCTTGCCCAGGTGGATATCCACCAGCGCAACAGCCGGCTTGGCCGTCTCAAGTAGTGTTTTAGCCGTATTGAAGTCGATCGCCAGGAGCACGTTGGTGAACCCGCCGCGCTTGAGCTTGGTCTGAACGCTCTCAAGAAACCTGCTCTTGTCATCGAGGACGAGCACAGTCTCTGACCGCTGTTTGCCGGTGTAGTTTGCATGAGAAGACATTTTGGTTACGCCCCTTCCCGACACTGCAAGAAGTTTATTTCAGAAAATCTCTAAAGACCAGGGGTACACCTGTGACATTTTGCATCGCAATGCGTATCTCCCTCAATCCCGAGGAACTTGGCGGATCATCAGGTGAAAAAGCAGTAAGGTCGATGATCCGATCGCGATGTTGGGCAGCTTGCGGGCGCTGGGCCGTCTTGCGTTTCATCACCTCCAATACTGAGTTTTACTCACAATGGATTCGCCTGTGATGCCCGTTAAGCTTGTAAAACAGTGGAAAAACGCCTGTGTGCCGACGTGCACCATCCTCGAACAGTCACGCGCTTCGGATCTCCGAAAATGTCACAGGTGTACGGCTTGTGCCCCGACCGTCTCGGATGTTTAATTGAAATTGCACAAAAAAAAGACATTTCGTCGTCGAGGGTCGGCGGAATTCCAGAGAGAAAGGAACTGTCATGAGCAACAAAACTTCCGAGGCTCAAGTCGCCGACATCATCAGGGACGCACAGATGCCCGTCACCCAGTCGACCCTGGAATGGTTCGAGGCTCTCTACAAAGGCGGCGCCGTGATCTACGATCCCGATGGCGGCGTTCGGTTGAACCCCAAGGTCCGCGAGGCGATGGCTGCGATGCACCAGATCCTGGCCGGCGGCGATGTCGAATTCGTGGTCAAGCGCAAGGGCGACGCCACCTTCGAGCGGCTCGAAGCCCAGTTCGATCGCGCGCTCGAGGAGACCAACGCTGCGAACAAGTTGAGAGATCCGGATGATGGCAATATTCTTCCCTACATTCCATAGCTGAAGTTGCTTTCGAGTTCGAACAATCCGGTCATCAGCCACTCCACGCGTATGTGGTTAGGAAAGCTCTCTGAAACCGGGACGGTTCTCGATCGGCCTTGTTGGCAGATCGTTCAACCAATCCTCGACCAGGTCAAAGAAGTGCATCCCGGCGGACTGGTCTTCGGCCTCGCCCGTGATCTGGGCGCTGATACCGAGCTCTCACTGGCAGCAGCCTCTGTGTGTGAGATGTTCTACGCGGCTTGCTCAGTTACCGACGACCTGCAGGATGGTGATACCGACGAGTATCTCGGCCATCTCCCCATGTCCCTCCGTATCAATTCCCAGATACAGCTGCTTAGCCTGGTTGCGGTCCGTTTTCAGGAAGTTGTGGAGCGAATCCCCCAACCCAATTGTCAAGAACTAGTCCAGGAGGTCTACCGAACACTTTCGGTAATGCTTACCGGCCAGCGCATGGAAATACTGCGTGCTCCCTGGGATATAGGCGTGTACGAGACTGTTGCCCGACTCAGCGCAGGAGAACAGTTTGCAACCTATATGAAAATTGCGTCCGTCTGCGCGGACCGGAAACCCGAAGCATACTGTCGTTTCGGAAATGCAGTCGGAGTATGTTTGCAGGTACTGGCAGACATTGAAACTGCTGACACCCGTCTAACCGCGCTCCCAGGCGAATACGTATCCCTCTTGTTGCTCAAGGTCACAGATGAGTTGAGCCAAGCCGCAATGCTATGTGAGAATGAATTCGTTACCACTGAAGCAGAAAGACTACTCGAAAGATGCTGCGGCGCCCAACAATCTCTCTGACGCGGATTTGGAAAAGCTACGCAAATTCGTTCGACATAGCTACTGCCGTCCATGCCTGTCGCCCGTTACCGACTCTGGTCCCAGTCATCGCGTTCTGGGCCATTCTCGTATTTCTAAAGAACGTTGAACCGCTGCGGACCTTTTTTGAACTGGAAAGCATCATCATCCCTGGAGCGCTCATAGTCGTAGCGGGGATCTTCTCTTTGGGATCGTGGGCCATCGGCGAGTCAAGGAAGAACCTACTCGCGTTATTACAGTTCTTTGATGTGACCTTCTTCGCCGCCAGCGTTATTGGTGTTTCGGCATTCTCACGCGCTCCAGCCATGTATATTTTTGCAGGTGTTTACGCTCTCTGCTGTTTTTACTGGGGAACTTTTTACGCTCCAACATTGCTCGCTTTCCTATCGATAGCAATCGGTCCGGCTGTCTTCATGGCGCTGGATCGGCTCGATGCTTGTGCCCAACTCATTGTGTTCGTCGGGCTCGTTTTCTTTCATGCGTCGTCGATACGCGCAACCTACGCACGTAAGCGAAAAACCCTCGCTACCCGTTCCGAAGACGTTCTGGCCAAACTCGAAGCCTTGATCGTCGAGCAGAACACGAATCAGCAAATGCAGGAGGGCTGCGCTATATTGGTTCACGATCTCAAGAATCGACTTGTACCTTCCTATTTTGACATCGAAGAGGCGCTCAGAATGGTCAGTGGAAGTAAACCCCGCGAGCTCATCTCGCGCTCCCTCGAGGACGTCAAACAGTTGATCGTGACAATGGAGAGTTACCTCGGACAGGATGAGTTTGGCAAGCGGGAGGCCTCGTGGTTCCCCCTCGACGAACTGCGCGACGAGGCGGAGCTGCTGGCTGAGGATTGCCGCGATGGGGTGCGAATCGAGGTTGATAAGCTACCCCATACCTTTGTCGGTGGTCAGGCCGACCTCGTAGCAATCTCTTTTCGCAACCTGATAACAAACTCCATCGAGGCCGGCGCCAGCACAATTAAGCTGACCGGCCGGCTCTCCGACGACCAGTGTTCGGTCGTGATCACCGTGGCCGACGATGGTCCCGGCTTGCCGCCAAAGGTCGCAGAGAACCTGTTCAAGCCGTACAACACTCATGGCAAGGCCCACGGCGTTGGTCTGGGGATCTATCTGGCCGGGCAGATAATCCGCGCTGCAGGCGGCCGTATCGAGCTTGCCGAGACCGGCCGGAAAGGCACCGCGTTCCGCATCGAATTACCGGTGTTCGTCCCGGAGACAGGGCAGCCGGCTGTTGCCTGCGCTGAGACGCCCGGCACCGGGGCCGAGTCATGACTGACCTGAATCTACCAGGTCGTGACGACACGGTTGTACTGATCACCCCGCCGACCATGGTCGTGGAGACGCACCTGTTTCTGTACGGCCACCAACTGTATACCATTCCCTTTCACACAAAGCGTCTGGCTGATTGGCTCAAGCTACGCTGCAATGAGGTTGTTCACATCGACTGTCTCGGCGACCCCGAGAGCGGCCCGCATTCGTCAGGCACCAGGACAGCGGGGCCACGATCGAGCCGTCCCGAGGAAGTCGCCTGCTTCGCCTACGGCCTCGACGAATCGGCTCTTCGACGAAAGCTTACTGAGATGGATCGGCCGTCCCAGGTATGGATCACTACGTTGTTCGCCTACGATCGGGATCTCCTGAAAGAGACGATCGCCACCGTAAAGGACGCTCTCCCAGGAACCCCTATCATCGTAGGCGGCAGCTACGCTTCGCTGTGCCCCGATGACTGCCGAGCGCTCGGCGCCGACGTGGTGTACGAAGGGATCCTCCATGAGGCTGAGGATGCCGGACCGACCCGGATCGGCCCGTTCGGCCTTGTCGTCGCGGGTAGGGGTTGCCCCAATCGCTGCTCGTACTGTGCGTTCAGCTACATTGAAGGTCGACGTCCGGTGAGCTATGAACCCGACACCGTTCTGGCCCATGTCGAGCAGCTCACAGGGGACGGCCTGTCAGCCCTTGCTCTCTACTCGCCCGCAATCTTTCGCGGTAACCTCGCGCAGACCAGTGAGCGAATCGTCGAAGGGCTTGCGAGCTTTGAGTTCGGGGTCGTCGGCTGGGCCGGGTTCGAGCCGAAGGCGGTCAATCGTAGAAGAGCCGAACTCCTTCATCGAGCGGGTTTCGTTGATATCACAGTCCCGATTCAGACATTGGATCGTGAACTGGCGAGGAGTTGGGGGCGGAGGGAGACGCTCGACGAGTTCGAGCAGGCTATCGAGATGCTGGTGGACGCGGGCTACTCGCGATTGGAGATCAGTTCGGACCTGATTCTCGGCCACCCGGACCAATCACTCGAAGAGACCATCCGATCGATGTGCTACCTCTGGTCGCTCGGTGTCACGCCCGTTGCTTTCCCCTATACCTGGATCCCTCGCAGCGCCGACGCTGAGCGTTTGAATGTCGATCTCACCGTCACTCCGGCCGGGTCGTTCCAGCCCTACCTGTTCCCGTTCGCGGATCCCGGCCACACGGCGCGCGACTACATGGAACTGGCCAAGCTAAGCCGGATCCTGCCGCAGCTGGTCGAGACCGCGCTCGAGTATCTCGACCCGGACGGGCCTGTCCCGTCGCTGATCAGACACTACCTCGACCATTTCGGTTTCGATGTTCCCCAGTGGCATATCGACGGCTCACTGCCACCGCTGCGGTTCGGGTACTCCACCTTCATGTCGCATCCGTGGGAGCTGGCCTTGACTCTGTGCGATGATGGGGCCCCTAAGATTCCGGACTGGCTCGCCGACGCTTGCCGCCAGGTACGCACGTGCGAGCCGCGATACGAGGGCGTGGCCCAGTATCTAAAGCAGGCGTCGGCTTAACCAGGGGTTGCGAATTTTTAACATGGCTCAGAATGGAAACAAATGAACACCAATGAAAAACGTGGAGTAGCGCTGGTCGTTGACGATAAGATTCTGGTCACCAAGGCAGTGGCCCGGGTTCTCGGGCGCCGTTTTGAAACCGTGCTCACAGCCAACACACCTCAGGAAGCCGAATTGCACCTTAGCAGCAACCACGTAACTCATCTCCTGTGCGACTTCATCCTCGGCGATGGTGTACCGACCGGCGCCGAACTCATCCCACGCTGGCGTACCGCGTATCCCGGCATCGTCCGTGCTGTTCTCTTTACCGGATCAGTGCTCACAAAGATCGTCGTTCCACCGGAGGCAGATGCGCTGCTCTCCAAACCGATGAGCACCGACGAACTTTTCACAGCGTTGGGCCTGGACTGACTTCTGCTTGGATGCTTCGCCCGCGCACCAGGACACAGCCACCACCTCGAAAATACGCGTAGGCGAAAAAAAGCAAAAAAAAAGCACTGCTCAGGACAGGTACAGGTGTGACAAGTGCTCCACTTCTTCCTTTTCTCCGCCCACAGGCACTTTCGTTGGCTCTGATCATCAGGAAACAAGCGTGTTTCCTGCGCATAGCCTCATTCGTTAGACGCAGGTCACGGGCCCCTGTGTTGAGCAGTTTGCCCTACCGTTACCCATTACAGATTTGCTGACAGCAATAGGTGTGACTTGGGCCGGAGTTAGCCAACTTCTCCATTCCGCTAAGGCCACGAATGAACTCAACGCTTTGTAATGTCATGCAATTCTTGCTGAGAACCGTGAGTTCTTGAGCCTCCTTCCGCCTCGATTCGCACCACTACCAGATGTCACAGGTGTACGACTTGTTAACCCTGAGCATTTC
>JAUVDV010000040.1 GCA_030595125.1 Deltaproteobacteria bacterium | reverse complement strand
TCTCCCGGTCCCCCAGTCCCAAAAGGTGTTCTGGGGGCCAGCCCAGTGAGTCATGTCAGCGGAGGAGCCGTATGGTGGAAATCTCCAAGTACGGATCTGGCGAGGGGCTCGGGACGGGAACGTCCCGAGCCTACTCTACCGATCAAGAGGACAGGCTACGGCGGATGAACGAGACGGGTCCGACGTCGCAGGGCCCCGATCCAAAGACCCCGAGTTCTTAGAAAAAAACCGCCTTACGGACAGCTCCCCGGAACCGGTGTGCATGAGTCGTTGAGGTTGTCGTGGACATCTATCGAAGTGGGTCCACTGGTGAGCTGGTCCAGCAGGTCGCATGCCTCGCAGTCGGGAAGAATGTCGTTGTCGTCGATGCGCAAATTCCCGCCCACCGAGGTGATGCCGCTCAGGCCGTCCAGGTTGGTAAGGGTGGGGTTGTTCCCAATATCCAAGCCACCCACCGAGGTGAGTGCGCTCAGGCCGTCAAGGTCGGTGAGGACGTCGTTTTCAATGATCCACAAATTCCAGCCTACCGAGGTGATCCCGCCCAGGCCGTCCAGAGTTGTGAGGGAGTCGTTGTTGGCGATTCTCAAGTCCCCGCCCAACGAGGTGAGGCCGCTAAGACCGTTCAGGTTGGTGAGGGCGTCGTTCTCGGAGATGTACAAGTTATTAACTATCGAGGTGAGGGTGCTAATGCCGTCCAAGTTTGTCAGGGAGGCGTTGTCGTAGATGACCAAGGCCGTGCCCACAGAGGTGAGAGCGCTAAGACCGTCCAAGTTAGTAAGGGAGGCGTTGTTCCAAAATCGCAATTCCCAGCCCACCGATGTGAGGCAAATCAACTCGCCCAAGTCGGTGCACGAAGGGCAGTCGACATCCAGATCTCCCGAGATCGACGAGTATCCCGCGAGGGCTGCAATATCCGATTGTGTGCCAATGGTGAAACTGCCGCTGTACTCTCCCAGATTGCACTCGACCGGACCGGTATCGGTTTCACCGTCACTGCTCGACGAGCCGTTCGAGCACCCGCCGCAAACCAGCGCGATTGTCGACATTATCAACAGCACGCGCCTCATGCCCCAAGCCTTTCGTTTTGAACGTGGGAGCATTTTAACATTTATTGGGGTTGGTTGTCCTGCTTGACGATTGTCCGCCTTCGCGATCAAGAGGACATGCTACCCGCCGTCGCAAGGCTATGGCGAGGCGGGCTCTGGATGAACGTGACGGGTCCGCCGTCGAGATCAGGGCGAACACACGCAGGTTCGCCCCTACTCCTTTTCCTCGGCGTTCTCTTGTTGTACCTCAGGCTTCGGGGACGCCGGCGCTGAAGGAGCGGGTGCGGGAGTCCTGGGTGTGGGGATGGGTATGGGGCGCCAGAGACGCTGGTGGCTGAAGGCTTTCCATCCCCATCGCGACCATTTGACGAGACTCCACGCCAGCCACAGGGACCACAGGAGCATGAGGATCTTCCATGCGAGGTCGGGCAGGCTGAGGACCCAGGGTTGCGGCATCGAGCCGTCGATTCTGTCCATGTACCAGATAAGCTCGGTGTCGCTGCTGGACGCGCCGGAAACCTGCATGTCCGGTTGCACTGCGAGCCCCGAGTAAACCGCCGCGAACAGGCAGATGAGCGCGCCGAGGGTCCACATGCCGATCACGATCTGAAGGGTGTTGTGCCAGAAGAAGTGGGTTGGCGCCTTCCGTTTTCTCCACTCGAGAATGAAGAACCAGCCGACAATGATCAGGGCGACCGGCACGGGAATCTGCGTCAGACCCAGGGCGAGAAGCATCCATTGCCAGTCTTTCAGAGGGCTCAGCGACAGGCGGCCGAGGATGAGGCCCCCCAGGAGAATGGTGAGCAGGAATCCCCAGAAGAGAATCGCCGGTCCCCACGATGGACCGCCGGCCCACAGGAGCCATCGATCGTTTGGAAGCTCCACCACGACCTTGGCGTTGGCGGCGGGACCGCCCAGATCTATTTTGGGAACCTTGTGAATCGAAGAGATACCTCCCGGTTGCTGCCATTCCAGATGGATGGACTGCGACCCCGGCTTGAGGGTTACCTCGAGCTTCTTTCCTTTCTGGCGGAAATGTCGCTCCTCGTCGTTGACGGACAGCTTTTGAATGGATGCCTTTTTGGGAAGGGTGATCACCTGAACGCCGCCCTGACTTGACCGTATGACCATGTCCAGGGTTGCCTTGAGGAGGCGGATCCCCGGAGATACGTGAAGCCGCGCGGAGTCCACAGTGATGGATTGTCCCTCGACCCCGTTCGGCCTGACCATCTCGATCTCGAGTTTTTCCCCGGGCCACGGCTTGAAGGTGGGCTGCAGATCGCCGCTCGATTTGTGTCTGATGGGGTTGAGCCCATCGAAATCGCATTGCCACGTGGGGCTGCAGGAGAGTACCCAGGTTTCGGACCACGGGCTTTCGCTCGGGGCGACGAGTTCGATCTGCTTTCGTTCATCCAGGGTGGACGACCACACCACGTTTGTATCGTCGCGGCCCATGGAGAGCACCACGGCGTTTTCCTCCACCTGAAGATCGGATTCGGTGACGGACTCGCCTTTGAGCAACGGGATTCGCGCCATCACAGGAGATCCTGTCGGGCTCACCCTGCGCACTACCGTGTGCACCAGCCAGGGAATTCCGAGATCAAGAGTGCGTGTGACCTCCAGCCAGGGCGGGTAGGAGTGCTCGTCCACTTCGGATGTCGCGCCGTCCCTGGCGGTGGAATCCTGCAGCCGGCTCAGTTGTATCGATGCCTCGACCCGACCGTCCTCTCTCAGACCGTCGATGGTCCATCCGGGCGCCTGTGCCACGACCCGGTGTGGCGTCTCGCCGAATTCGAGAGTTACAGCATCGCCTGGCGGGGCGGGTCCGGACACGCGCACATGATGACGACCACTACCGAGGCGAAGGTGGAGGAACCCGTCATCGAGCAGAGCCATGGCCGTGCTTCTTCGTCCATCGACAATGACGTCCCGCGGGACCCAGTTTCCGGCGGGTCCGGGAATACGCCAGCTGGATGGTGCGCCCACATGAACGTCGGCGTCCAGGGTCAAGACTTCGTCTTGCAGTTCCACCTCCAGAAGCGAAGTGGAGACGCAGTCGGGGCTGCAATCGGCCACCCGCGTGATTTTCTCCAGGAGGTTGTCGAGCACTTGCTGCGAGGGTTGCTCGGCGCCCGACGCCTTTGCCGGCGCCAGGAGGCTCGCGATCATGAGAATCGCTCCCGCAGTTGCGGCAACCGCCTTCTTTGCTGTCTTTTTGGGTGATGGTTTTTTGGGTTTTTCGTCGGTCTTGCCGGCGACGGTGCGCACGGCCTCCCTTATTATTACCAGGGACAGGAAGACGAGCAGCAAGATTCGCAGGAAGGACAGGATCATATTCGCACGGGGCGACAGTAAAAAGAGATCGATCTCGTGGCCCTTGTCGACCGGACCGGACCAGGTCAACTGCCAGCTCCGCCAGGTCCAGGTGGGTACGCCGGGGCCGGTCTGAACCACGGCTTTGGGATCCTGCTGGAGAGATTTGCGCCAGAACTGTCCGCCCTTACCCCCTCGGGCATTGACGTTCGATCCAGATGGATAGGAGGCGATGTCGAGGAACCCGTCGAGATTGTCGGCCTTTCCCGTCAGAGCCCGCTGTGCCATCGGTTTGGACGCGGCTTTCTTTTTTACCTTCCCCTTGCTTTGTTCGAACTCGGCCTGTTCGAATTCTCCGGTGATGGCATCGCCGATACCCATATCCCTCTCCCCATCGTCGATCCGGGCGTCCAATTCCTCGAGCACGATACTCTCGTCGGCCATTCCTCCCATGGCCATGGGCAGGGCGGGTATGGCGGCCAGATCGAAATCGTTGTAGCCACCCTCGTCATCAATCTGAGGGTACAGACCCGTGCGAGCCTGTGTCACGCTGAACGGTACGAGAGCCAGCACCAGGATTCCGACGGTTACCCACCAGCAGATCCTCACGGCCACGTGGAGCTTGCCCCGAGGAAGGACCTTGAGCAGTCCGAGGAAGAGCAGGAGGGAAAGGCTGATGAAGACGACGAAACCGAGTTCGGTTTCAAGGTGGATCAACACCAGGGTGAAGAGGGCGAGTACTCCGTAGAACCAGCGAGTGAGCTTCCCGACGCCGAGAGCCACCAGAAGGACGAAGAAGAAACTGAACAGGTCCCACTCGTCCCACCAGGTTCCCGGCAGGTCGTCCACTCCCCGCGCGGTAATCAGGGTCCAGCCGGGAGGCAGGTTGAGGGTGGCGTCGAGATCCTGAACGCTTTGCGTCCAGCCCACTGCGGGAAGCTTCCGCGTGGATTCGCCGGTCCTCCATTCCGCGGTCATGCTCAGGCTCCCGCTTCGAAGCTCGACACCGGGCTTTTTGGTGCCGGGATTCACGGTGATCAACTGGTCCTGCCCGTCGACGGAGACGTGGCCCAGCTCGCCGGGGGGCTCCAGATCCAGCCGCCAGGTTCTGTTGAGTTCGCCTGAGAGGTTGTCGCGCACTGTGAATCCGGAACCATCCAGATCCATCCATAGCTCCCGCGAGAGGCTGATCTGGTCAGGGGGCGGATCCGGCTCTCCCCTGCGGGTCGTGGTCAGCTGGAGCTTGCCGTCGGGTTGCATCAGAAAAGCGGGCAGGGAGGACCACTCCTTTGGGAGGTTTGTTCTCGACGGGTCGATTCCCGGAGGGCCCAGAGTGGTTACCTGCCTCAGTACCTCGTCTCCCTCCCATACCCAGATCTCCTCCGCGGGCCAGGGCTCCTTCCGGGGTGTGCAGGTAAACTCTTTGGGAGAACCGTTGGACCGGGCGGTCAGCGCGATGTCGTGCGTGCCGGCGCGAACCTGGATTCTGAGGTGGCCTTCCTTGTCGATCCGGGCGGGAATGTCCGAACTGACGCTCATGATAGTGGTGTTCGCCAGCAGCACCGGACCGAGATCTACCTCCCGGGATTTGCCCGACGCGCGCAGGACGATCTTTGTGACAACCGAGAGTGGGACGTCGTCGTGGAGCTTGCGATAAACTTCGAGGTCCAGGCGGTCGCCTTCCGCTTCTTCGTTCAGGGCGCTCTGGAGCCACAGTAGTCCGTCCTCGTCCCGGCGTGGGAACGGGATCGGCTTGGATTCCACCTCGAGAGACACGAGCCCGATCGTGATGGGGATATGGATTCCCTCGGGCATTTCGTTCCAGATGAGTTGTCCCTCCACCTTCCAGGTCCCGCGCTGTACTCGAATCTGCGGGGAACCGTCGAGGTTCAGCACGACTGCGGGTCTGCCGTCGAGGGTCACCTCCAGGGGCCAGTGGGCCGGGTCTCCTGGAAGCGAGAAGAACAGATCCCTGTCTGCGGTCACGGACATACTGAACCGTCCGCCCGAACCGTTGAGCGCGAGCATCAGCTCTCCGGGCCACAGGCAGACAGCTTCGCCGTCAACTGCCGGGCAGAAGTGATCCGGCACGTCGTCGAGAACCCAGAGCACCCACGAGTCCAGATCGGGTGGCAGATCCTCGATCGGAAACGGTTCGGCCGATGCCCGCGACGGCGCGAGGCAGATGACCATACCGGCGATGATCGCGAACGCGAGAAATGCTCGTTTGATGGGCATGAGGTGTGCTCTCTTTCTTTTCACGGGGTCCCCCGATATATCGATGATCTTACGTGAAACGTATCACGCCATGAAAAGCGTTAATTGGGAACAAGAAAAAATCAGCGCAACCAATCGACAAACGCTGCGAGGGCCTTCGCCCGGTGGCTGATCTTCTTCTTTTCGTCCGGTGGGATTTCGGCGAGGGTGATGTCGTATCCGTTTGGGATGAAGACGGGGTCGTATCCAAATCCGTTAACTCCCACGGGGGTAAATCCAATTTTTCCCTCGAAGGTTCCGTTAAACAATTTGGGTTCGCTTTGCGGTTCGACGTAGGCCATGGCGCAACGGAACCGGGCGGTGCGCTTGCCATTCGGGATGTCCCGCATCTCACGCAGCAACAGTAGATATCTTTGCTCGTCGCTCAGATTGTCACCGCCGTACCTTGCGGAGTGAATCCCCGGTCGTTTGCCCAGGGCGTCGACTTCCAGTCCCGAGTCGTCGGCCAGGGCAGGGCAGTCGACAATTTGCGAAGTCTCGACCGCTTTCTTTATGGCGTTTCCTTCAAAAGTGTCGGCGTCCTCGACGATGTCGGGAACCTGCGGGGCGTCGAGGAGAGAGGTGACCGAATAGCCGAGCTTCTCGATCAGACCGGCTATCTCCGCGACCTTTCCCCGGTTGCGGGTGGCGATGACCAGACGATTCAAGGAAGATCCTCGGGGGCCTCCACCATGGCGTCCATGTCCACGCCGGCCGCTTTGAGGGCATCCTTCTGAATCTGCACGAGGGAGGCGATTCCCTCGAGCCCCAGGTTTGTCATCTCCGCCATCTTGGAAGCCTTGAACAGCTCGCCCTCTGCGGTCCCCTGTACTTCGACAATGCCGCCGAGGCCGTCTCCGGCGATGTTGAGATCCACATCGGCGGTGGAGTCCTCAGAGTAGTCGAGATCCAGCAGCACCTCACCTTTGACAAGGCCGACGCTTATGGCGGCCATCATGGACTTGAAAGGTCGGCGCTTGATCTTGTTGGCCTTGAAGAGTCGGTCGAGGGCCAGCGCGAGCGCGACGAACCCGCCCGTGACCGACGCGGTGCGGGTGCCGCCGTCCGCCTGGAGGACGTCGCAGTCGATGGTAATGCTTTTTTCTCCCAGACGCGCCGGCCAGATGGAGGCGCGCAGGCACCTGCCTATCAACCGTTGTATCTCCTGGGATCGACTCGACGGCCATCGGCCGAACTGCCCCTCGCGCCGCGAGCGATTGGAGTTGGCTCGCGGGAGCATGGCGTATTCGGCGGTGATCCATCCCCGTCCCTTGCCTCGCATCCAGTCCTTCACGCGATCCTCGACCGAGGCCGTGCAGACGACCATTGTGTCGCCGGTCTCCACGAGGACGGAACCCTCCGGATGCTTGAGGAAATTAGTGCTTATCTTGACCTCTCGACCCTTGTCGTTACTCGTTCGTTTGTTTGTCATCGTTCTTTTCTCTCTTTTCCATCGGGCTGCCTGGAAGAGACACCACGAACACGCTTCCCGGATCGTCGGTTTCTTCGTGGCGCACCTCGCCGCCGTGGGCGAGGCAGATCTGGCGAACCATCGCAAGGCCCAGCCCGGTGCCTCCGCTCTTGGTGGTGTAGAAGCTTTCGAAGATTTGTTTCACGGCCTCCGTGGAAATACCGACGCCGGTATCGGAGATCCGCATCTCCACGTTTTTTTCATCGGCGCTGGTGGTGACCTGAACCTTTCCGCCCCCGGGCATGGCCTCGCAAGCGTTGCGCAGAAGATTGATGAGCGCCTGGCGGATTTGTCCCTTGTCGAACAGAACGGGGGGGAGGTCTCGATAGAGTCTGGATTCGGTGGTGATGCCCAGCTCGCTGAATTCCCCGGCCATGAATTCCAGGGACGCTTCCACCACCGCGTTGAGGTCCCCGAACTCGGGTTCGGGCTCGGGAAGTCTCGCGAAGCGAAGATAGGACTCGGTGATTCCCGTGAGACGTTCGATCTCGTCCTGCATTGCGGCCAGAAGGGTTCTTGCCTCTGTGGCCCCGGCCTCGAGTTCCTCGTCGAGAAGCTCGGCGTTCAGTCCAAGGGACGAGAGCGGGTTGCGGATTTCATGGGTTACCTGGGCGGCCATCTTTCCGGCGGTGGCCAGCTGTTCGGACCTTATAAGCATCTGATCGCGTTCGGCCAGGGCGTCGGTCATGCGATTGAACCCGGATGCCAGCGCTCCTATCTCGTCCTGTCTTCCAACCTCGATTCGGGTCTCCAGCTTGCCGCGCGCGACATTGGCAACGGCGGCCTGGAGACGCTTGAGGGGCGCGAGCAGTCGATGGATCGAGAGCACTACCGCGCCTCCGACGAGAAGAGCGACGATTGTCAGCACCACCAGGGCCAGGGTGGCGCGCACGCTGTCCTGTTCCGCGATTGTAGCGACCTCCGTGATGTGACGATTTAGTTCCGATTCGATACCGGCGAGTACCTTGTCGAGCAGGCGTTCGGATCGTTTGAGACTCTCGATCTGGCTTGTCGCTTCCTCGACATGCCCCGCGTCCATTTCGGAGTAAAGCATGGAGAACTTGGCCTCGTTGTCGCGATAGCGTTTCCCTACCTGGCGAAGCCGCCGCTTCATCTCCGAGAGGAAGACCGACTCGTCTTCGGGGATGTTCGATTTGAGGGCCCTGCCGATCAGTTTCTCGAGTCGCCTCAGGGTCACCGGGCGATAGCGTCTCGCAGCGTCGATCCAGTCTCGCGTTACGGATTGATTGGGATCGTCCGCAAGCCTGTCCATCAGGGTGTTGAAGACAAGCTGGGTAGCGCGAATGTCGGACGTGCCGAGCGTCAGTGGAAGATAGGTGGAGTTTATCAGCGACAACTCGGCGGTAGTCTGGCGATGCAGAACGATGCTGTACGTGATGAGGCAGGTGAAAGCCATCACCACCGTTGCAAAGCCCGCTATGACGCGATTCCTGACCGAAAATCGTACCTGGATGCCACGGTCGGTCTTCTTGTCTACTCCGTGAGTTGACATGAACTGATTATTCGGGGACTTCGATGTCGCGTCGGATGAGGTCCTCGCGATGTTTTTCAATTCCCCGGAGGAAAGCTTCGATGACGTTGGGAGCGAACTGGGTTCCCGCGCAGCGAGTCAGTTCGTCCACAGCTTGCGAGTGTTTCATTGCTTTACGGTAGGCTCTGCTGGAAGTAATGGCGTCGTAGGAATCCGCCACCGAGAGAATGCGGGCGATCATGGGTATCTCCTCGCCCTCGAGCCCGAGCGGATATCCCTTTCCGTCCCATCTTTCGTGGTGCAGATGCACTCCGGGGATGATGGGTTGCAAGAAGGTGATGGGTTTGAGGATCTCCCGGCCGAAGGTCGGATGCATCTTGACGATCTCGTACTCCTCGTCCGTGAGCTTGCCGGGCTTGTTCAGGTTTGCGTGGCAGCCCATTTTGCCTATGTCATGAAGCGCCGCGGCCTGGGTTATCATCTCGATCTGGTCTTCCGGTTCCCCGAGTTCTTCGGCCGTTATCCTGGCGTAGACGGTGACCCGGTCGGAGTGACCGGCGGTGTATGGATCCATTGCCTCGAGGGCTCGCGCCAGACCCTGGATGGTCTGACTGAATGTCTGCTGGAGATTTTCGTAGAGCATGGCGTTGTCGACTGCCGCAGCGGTTCGGGAGCCGAGCATATTCAGGACTTTGCGCTGGCCCTCCGTAAACCTCGTGTCCCCGGTGCAGGAGTGGACGGACAGAAGGCCGATGGTGCGCTGGCGAGTCACGAGGGGAACGCTCATGAAGGTGGAGAGGTTTTGCGGAGCACTGGTGAAGAAGTGAGCGGCGGTCGAATCGTGGGCCAGGATGCCGCGATTGTCTTTGAGGTGATTGATGATCTCCCTGACATTCAGACGGCCTTCCTCAATTTCCGGAGGGGCGTCGGGATGCACTCGTAGTGAAACTTCTTCGAATTCCCTGCCGGAATACTTCTCCAGGTGGATTCGGGCCAGATCGCAGCCGATATTTGATACGGACGCTGCGAGGGCGGAGTCGAGAACCTCGCCGAGAGACAGTGTGGACTGCAACTCCTCCGAGAGTTCGTGCAGAGAGATGATTTCCTTGAGGTGGATGTTTTCGGAAATGAGTCGTTGCTTTTCGATTCCTCTATGAATGACGTGCACGACTTCCTCTACCTTGAACGGCTTGAGAATGTAGTCGTATGCGCCTTTCTTCATTGCCTCGATCGCGGTCTCCACCGTGCCGAAACCGGTCATGATGACCGTGAGCACGTTCTTGTGCTCCACCTGGATTTTACCCAACAGTTCCAGGCCACCCATGTTCGGCATCTTGAGGTCGGAGATGACCATGTTGAACGTTTTTTCGTACAGTCGTTCGAGGGCCGCTATTCCGTCCGGTGCGGTGGATACCTGAAAACCCTCGAGAGAGAGAAAATCAGCGAGTATTTCCCTGATTACTTTCTCGTCGTCGACAACGAGAACGCGGGGTGCCTCCGCCGGTTGGCTGGAATCCTGAAAACGCATTATACCGTTCTAGTTGAAGTAGCTCGTCGTAAAGTATTTGATACCGTCCGACGAAATTCTGTAGCGATAAACCGTGCCGCTTCCCACTCCTTCCGCGTGTACGTCCACATATTTGTCGAGCCGCATGCGGATGACCTTGCGGACGTTTTCGTGGCGGATGGAGAGACCCATCTCGATTCCGTGTTGAGAGATGGCCTTTGCCGACATCGGAGCAATGTCGCGCTCCTTTGCATCCCAGAGGATCGCCAGAACCTTGAATTCCTGCTTTCGCTTGTTGCCGGTGGCCTCGACGGCCGTCGCCAGTCTGGGGTCCAGTTCGAGACCGGATTCGGTTTTGCCCGGATCGGTTCCGGCCTTCTCCGTCGTGGCGTCGGAGTCACCTTTTGATGGTGAGGACGGCGCCGGATATGCGGTTTCCACATGATGGCCCGTTCCGCCTGCGTCCTGTTCTCTTTTGAGATACACCGTCAACAGATCGATCGCCTCCTCGGCGAGATCGGCGACAATCAGGCGAGGTTGCTTCATGGGCCCCGGAGCTTGCCTGAATTTTTCGAGTAGAAACTTGATCATCGACGACTCCTTCTCAAATACAAATTCGAAGGCAATCACTTTACATTAATTGCCGGGTATTTGTCATTATCCCAATTTGCCGTTCTTGACGAAAATTATGCCAGGCGGGGGAAAGGTGAATATATACGATGAGATATGCGGTAATCTGTGAAGTTGTATCTAGAATATATCCGGCCAATGGGGCGCAACCTCGTTTATCGTCGATTTTATCACTTCGCGACCTGCGGAGCTGGGGGTGAATTCCTGGGAAGCGTTGTGATCTTCGAGGGTTCCGTCGATGCCCCGCACCACGGAACTCGCTGAAGAAGTAAGCGCGTCCAGATCATATCCCCCTTCGAGAAAGAGGGTCAGACGTCCCGAGCAAATCTCGTCCGCCAGCGCCTTGATCCTCGCCGCCATCCGGCCGAAGCATTCACTGGTCGCCTCCATGCCGCTCAATGGGTCGTTCCTGTGGGTGTCGAAACCCGCGCTTACCAGGATATGGTCCGGCCGGAATGAACCGAGCATGGGTGTGAGCACTTTATCGATTACAGCAAGAAAATCACCGTCTCCCATTCCAGCTGGAAACGGGAAGTTCACAGTCTTGCCCAGCGCTTGTGAGCCTCCGATCTGATTCGACAATCCGGATCCGGGATAATGAGGCCACTGGTGCATGGACATGAAGAGGAGGTCGGGATTATCCCAGAATTGATCCTGGGTACCGTTTCCGTGATGAACGTCCCAATCGAAGATGGCCACGCGTTCGACGTCTTCCCTCGCGAGCAGGGATGCGGCAGCCACGGCGATGTTGTTGAAGATACAAAAACCGCCGGGTGTCGAGATGCTCGCGTGATGACCCGGAGGGCGTACAACGGCCCATCCCCACTCGGCCTTCCTTTCGTGGACCGCAGCTACCAGGTCCACTCCCCCTCCGGCGGCGCAAAGAGCGGCATGCCGGGTTCCCTCAGAAAAGAAAGTATCGGGATCAAGGTTTCCAATGCTCCGGTTTTCCAGGGCTTGTTTTGTTGTTTTCACGTAATCCGGGTCGTGTACGCGTTCCAGTTCGCCGTCAGTGGCGGGTCTGGGGTTTACTCGGTATGCCGGTCCCCAGGCGTTCGATAATTCGAGGCCTTCCTTCACCGCGTCCAATCGCTCCGGGCGCTCTGGATGGTAGTACTGGCAGACGTGTTTTTTAAAGCTCTCGTCAAACAAAAAAGCGGCGTTCATCACATCTCCTTCCATGTGTCGACCTTGACTTGATCACTAGCTGGTGATAGGCAATTTTACTCGGAATCACAACAAGATATCAGAAAGAATGGGGGTCGCAGAGACCCGGGAAGAAGGGGATTACCCTATGCGAGCAAAAATCATTCTACCGAACTTAGTAGTGGTCCTTGTTTTGGGTCTGGCTTCATATTTTGTGATGAGTTCCACCATGGAAGGGAACACAAAAACACGAATCGAGTCACAGCTCCGAACGACCGGTAGCCTGTTTGCTCGTTCCGAGGCGCTTCGTGGTTACGAACTTCTTTTCGATGTCCGCAAGCAGGCCATGACCAAGGATGTCACTCAGGCGTTCGCCCCGGTGGAGATCGCACCTGTTGAGGGCCAGACCGAAGCACAAGTGGAAACAAAGATCAGGCAGGAGTGGTACCGGGCAGGGGTCCAGGCGGTCGAGATGTACTCGGAGTTGTGGGCAGCGAGGGGAGACAAGAAACCGGAACTGGTGTTTATCACCGATCGCAACGGGGTCGTCATCGCCCGAAACACAACGCCCAACGCGTGCCCTGCGGGGAGAAACGTCTCCGGTGCCATTAAGGTAGTAAAGAGAGCCCTGGACGGCGAAGCAACTTATTCACTGTGGTCCGTAGACAACTCCCCCCTCGGCAAGTCCGCCGAAAAGGACGACAAGTATTGCACCCTGATGAACAGTGGCCTTCTGGAGTTGGCCGCCGCGCCCATCTGGATGGGAGATGACGTGGCCGGAGCGCTGGTAATCGGATTCGAGGTCTCCAACGGCGTCGCCAAGATCAAGAAGGAGAAGCTCGGGTTGGATGTGGCCGTTCTCGTGGCGGACAACATCTACAGTTCTTCTTTTGAAACCGACACGGCCCGCCAGAGCCTGGCTCAGCAGCTCAAGAATGTGGCTTCCGACAAGGTCTCCGGCGCCCTGGACAGCGGTCATCCCTCTGGTGTTTTCGCGCTCGATATCGAGGGAGCGAGCTACCTTGCCGTGGTCCTGCCGTCCATGAATTCGGACAAGAAGGATCGGATCGCAAACGTGATAATGGGATCGGTGGATGCCGCGTCGGACCATCGCAGTTGCCTGATAATGGTCCTCGTTTTCCTGGTGGTCGCGGCGCTGGTGGTGATAGTGGCCGGTATGCTGCTCGGGAAACACTTCCTCAAGCCGGTGGTGCAAATAGAGGAAGGTCTTCTCAAGGTTATCAATGGCGAGTTCGAGTACAGATTTGATGTCAAGTCGGCTGAAGTCGGCGGTCTGGGTTACAGGATCAACCAGCTCATCAGCGTTCTCACCGGTGAAGATGAAGAGGAAGAGAACGGTTCGGAAAACGGGTAGGGCATCAGTATGGGTATCTTAGATTTCTTCTCCAGGGAAAAACGGCGCCTGCGGAAGGTCGAAAAACGGATCAAGCGGGCCAACAACAAGTTCACCCCCAAAGACTACCGCCAGATTGCCCTCGCGGAATTGATTGATTTCGCCAGGGAAGGGGACGCGACGGCCATTCGGGGATTGCTGGCCAGGTTCGGGGTAAACGCGGAACCATCCAGCGAAGACGAGAAGGAAAAAGAGTGGGTGAGCGAGGCGCTCATCGAGATCGGCCAACCGGCGGTCAAACATATTTCAAAGGCGCTGCGATCTGCCGAGTCGGTCAACTGGGTGCAGAGGGTGTTGCGGAACATCATTTCGCCGGAGGACTACAAGACGGAGATGCTAGATGTTCTGAGCGAGTTCGATACCGAATACGAGAGGAACCCGGACCGAAAGATCCAGACCATAATGGCCCTCGCGGAGATTCCGGCAAAAGACGTTGTCGAGGCATTGATTCCTTTTCTCGAGGATGTAGACGAAACCGTCAGGTTTCAGACGGTCGTTGCGTTGGCGGAGCATGGCGACGAGTTGTCCAGGGAACCTCTTCTGGAGACCATGTGCGGGGACGAGAGCATCCGGGTGCGCAATCAGGTCATCGAGGCGTTTGTAAATCTGGAATGGAGGACCCAGGGATACAAGAAGAAAGTGGATGCGATCCTGCCCAGACAATACAAGCAGGATAAGAGCGGAAAGCTAGTGAAACTGGGCTCATGAAGCCGCTTCTTCTATTGTAAAGAGCACGGTTCAATTGCATGTGTAATCAACCGTATCGACGCGGGCACGATTGATTTTTTAAAAAATAGTACGTTACGTCGTTTGATGGGGTTTACATCCCCCCGTCTCTTCTCTAAAATTGCCTGCTATTACGTGTCTCTACAGAACAGGAGCAACTCCATGAGTAAGAAGCTGATTTTGGTTGTTTGCGCGCTTGCGACCCTGCTCACCGGCGGGAAATGTAGCCGTGAACATGTCCACTCAGTCGAGATGATGAACAAGTGTGTAGAGTACCATCGCAGAAAACTTTTCCCGCAGGCAATCAGGGATTGCAGCAAGGCCGTTAGCCTCGATCCGGAAAACGAGAAGGCGCATCACAATTTGGCGATTGTGTACATCGAAACCAAAGAATACGAACAGGCCGCCAGGCATCTGCAGAAGGCCATCGCGCTCAACGATGAATTGGCGATATATCACTACCAACTCGGCGAAGTATATCAGTGGATGGGGCAATACGAGCAGTCAGAAACGGAGTTGAAGCGCACCATTGAGCTCGACGCAAAGCTGTACAAGGCGCATTACCGCCTCGGCAGGGTCCTCGAGGAGATGGATCGCCCCGAGGAGGCGTTGCAGAAGTACACCGATTCGTTGAAGGTCAACGGGAAGTTCTTCGACGCCTATCGCGAACTGGGCTCTCTGTATCTGGACTACGGCTTCCTCTCGCAGGGGGAGCAGGTGCTTCACGAAGGCATCAAGGCTCTCGACGGTCGCGGCGATGAGCTGGCGGTGCTGCATCACAGGCTTGGTACGGTCCTTTCGGAAAAAAAGGAGTACGAGAAGGCTGTCGTGGAGTTCAGGCAGGCGCTCGAGATGAAGCCGGACATGGAAGACGCCATGTTCAGTCTCGGCTGGTCGTACTCATACACAAACAAAGAGAACGCCAAAATATGGCTTGAGAAGTTCCTCGAAACAGCTAATCAAAAGACGCGAATGGACTACGTCTCGGCGGCGAATGCGCGTCTTGCGGAGATAGCGGTCGGATCGCCCATGCAGTAGCGGTCGAAAGGCATTTGGTGGTGTCGGTCGGCTAACGTGATCGGTGCCGGTGGTACGAACAACAGTAAACAGGCGGTATTAGAAGAGATGACGAAACGAGCACATGCGGGCTTCGAGAACTGGACGGACTACATCCTTCACCTGGAGGGACAAATCGAGGGTCTCGATGATCCCGTAGAGTGCTGCGAGATGCACATGGCTGTCGCGAGGCTCTGGGAAGACAAGTTTCTCCAGAAGGCCAAGGCCATCGCTCATTACCAGCAGGCGTTCAAGGCCAAGGCCGACGCGGCGGATGCGTTGCGCGAGGCCAGACGGGTATACTGGGAGATGGGTCGACTGCCGACCCTGGAGAAAATTTTATCTCTCGAATTCGATATCGAGGAGGACCCTGCGGGGCGTGTGGCTTTGCACAGAGATTTGTCGGAGTTCTACCTGATCTTCTGGAAAAAAGATGAGCTGCGCCAGGAGTGCGAAAAGATCATCGAGATAGAACCGGGCAACGCCTGGGCTGTCAATATTCTGGGTGATCTTGAATCCGGCGACGCATGGGAGGCCCGCGCACAGGAATTGGTGGACAGTACCGACGATACGCCGGCCGACGGCGAGCTGCTCTTCAGGGCGGCCATGCTTCACCGTGCCAATGGCTCCGACAAGATGGCCGAGTTGCTGCGGCGTGCGGTTCACGCGGATCCGGATCATCGCGGAGCAGTGCTGGTCCTGGAGCAGGTGCTCATGGAGCAGGAGGGGGAGGCGGGGCTGGCGGCATTCCACGCCGAGATCCTGCAGTCAATATCCGCACAAGAACGTCCCGGTGTGATGTTCAGAATCGGGCAGAGGTGGTTGTTGAGGCACGGGAGCGTTCAGCGCGCGGTACCGTTCCTCGAACAGGCCTGGCGATCCGACACGACCCTGCCGGGGATTCTTGGATTTCTTATGGATTTCTATTTGGAGGAAGGCGACACCAGCGCGGCCGCCGACATTGTGGAAGCCGGTATGGAGCAGACGAAGGGCGAGAGCCGAGTCGATCTGCTCGAGGCGGCAGGGTGGCTATGGGGAACCGTGCTGGCGGACCCATCACAGGCAGTGCGTTACTACCAGGAACTACGGCGTATCGACCCCGAGAACGAGGCAACGGGGAGATTCTTCGAGGAGAACGAGATGCAGAACGATTCTGAATCGGACCCCAAGGACCAGGGCGAGGACATGGAAGACAGCTCGGTGAATGGCGAAGAAACCGACGAGGAGGAGGGGGGCGCCGAAGAAGAGGCGCCGCAACCCGAGGCCGAGCCGGAAGAAGAGCCGGAAGACGATTCGGGAGGAGAGTTGATCCTGGATCGCGCTGTTTCTCCAGAGCTGGAGGAGGTCATGCAGGCCGCGAGAGATGCGGAGTCCGACGGCGCCGACAAGGCGATCAAGGCCTGGCAGGATGCGTGGTCGAAGGCTCCGGGGCATCCGGACATCATCGATGCGCTTCTTGTGCTCTACGCAGACACCGGGAAGTGGTCGGCCATGGCTGATTTCCTCAAGCGGCAGGGCAGGGGAGTGGAAAATCAGGCATACGCCGTCAACGCTCAGATGACGCTGGCAAAGATCTATAATGAACACCTCAACCAGGACGTGATGGTGGTCAACACCTACCAGGCCGTTCTGAAGATCATGCCGGGCTATCTGCCGGCCCTGGACGCTGCAATAGATAAGTACGAGGCGATGGAACGCTGGCCAGATCTGGTGAAAGTTCTCAAGGTCAAGGGCGAGCAGGCGAAGACCGATGAGGACAAGGTTAGTATCTGGCTCAAGGTCGCCCAGCTGTTTATTCAGAAGTTTTCCAACCAGGCAGAGGCCATCAAGGCTTTTGAGCAGGTAATTGCCGCCGATCCCAATCACGAGCAGGCCATCGAATTCCTCAAGGAAATGTACGAGAAGCGCCGCGACTGGGAGAAGTTGATCGGCATCATGAAGAAGGAGGCCGAGGCTCTGGAATCCGGTATGGATAAATCCCAGGCTCTCGTGGATATCGCCAAGATGGCAACCGAACGGCTCAAGCGTCCGGCGATCTGCATCGAGCTGTGGGAAGCGGTGCTCGAGGAAGATCCGGAGAACGCCGAGGCTTTCGGGGATCTGGCGAGTTTGTACGAGCGCGCCAAGGAATGGGAAAAGCTGACCGGAGTTCTGGGGAAGCAGGCGCAGATCGCCGTCGACACCTCGGAGCAGGCCGCGATCTACCAAAAGCTTGGAGTGGTCTTTGGCGACAAGATAGGTGATGACGCTCGCGCAGTGGAGGCATGGAAATCGCTCATCGAGATCAATCCGGACGACAGGCGTGCACAGGAACAGCTCAAGAAACGCTATCTGGCGATGCGCGCATGGGACGAACTCGAGGAGTTCTACGGCTCCACCGGCAAGTGGGACGAGTTCATCCGCGTGTTGGAGAGAGAGGCGGACAAGCAGGGTGCGGAGGTTGAAGACAAAGTCGGACTTCAGTTCAAGATCGCTCAGCTGTGGAGAGACAAGAAGGAACGTATCGATCGGGCGGCAAAATGCTACGAAACAGTGCTCGAACTGGACGGACAAAATCTGGAGGCGGCACAGGCGCTGATTCCCATCTTCGAGGAAAACGGCAAGGAGCCCGTCAAGCTGGCCAATGTCCTGGAAGTGACCCTCGAGCACATGGAAGACGACGGCGAGAAACTGGCAATGCGTCAGCGAATCGCGAGGATCGCCGAGGAGGAGATCGGGGATGCGGACCGAGCGTTCGAGGGCTTCCACAAAGCCTTTGAGCAGATGCCTGCGGACTCCATGACTCAGGATGACCTGGAGAGATCCGCCGGGAAGGCCGGCCGATGGGAAGAGGTCGTTGAGGCATACGGCAAGGCCTTTGTCAGCGTTGAAGAGAGCGACAAGTTCGAACTGCGCCTCAGGCTGGCTCGAGTTCTGAACGAGGAGGTCGGAAGGCCGGAGGACGCCCTCAGTCATTACGATTCCATTCTTCTCGAGGACCCCAAGAACTCGCGCGCAGTATGGGCCCTCGAAAAGATTTTCGCCCAGATGGGCAGATACGAGGAACTCCTCGAAATATATGCCAAGCGCATAGAGATGGCGGAGGACGACGAAGAGAAGAAAGAGATCCTCTACAACCAGGCGCTTCTCTGGGAAGAAGAGATAGGCGATTCGGACAAAGCCATAAGTGTCTACAACAAGATAATAGAGATGGCCGGCGACGAGCCCAAGGTTCTCGCTGCATTGGACCGCCTCTTCACCAAGGAGGAACGCTGGGAAGATCTGTCCGGGATCATAGAACGGGAGTTGGAACAGGGCGTCATGAGCGAAGAGGACGAACTGGATCTCAAATTCCGCATGGGACAGGTTCTCGAAGTGCATCTTGGTGACAAGGCTCGGGCGCTAAATTGCTACAGGGAAGTCCTGGCTGTCAGTATCGATCACGAGATGTCGATCGCCGCTCTCGAGGGTCTCCTCGATGAAGAGTCGCAGCAGGCAGAAGCCGCCTCGATTCTTTCTCCGTTATACGAGGAGGCAGAGGATTGGGAGAACCTGATCAAGTCAATAGAGATTCTGTTTAAGCATTCGGACGATGAATTTGAAAAGATCGAATACCTCATGAAAAAGGGAACGATCTTCTCCCAGCGCATAGGCTCACCTGAGCGCTCCTTTGTGGCGTACAGCCGCGCATTCAAGATCAATCCTGAGCAGAAGGAAGCCCTGGAACAGATGGAGGAGATCACAGCGATCCTCGATTCCTGGGATGATCTCGTGGTCCTTCTCGAAGAGGGCGGGTTAAATGCGGAAGATCCTGAGGTCGGGAAAGACCTGTGGCTGAGGGCCGCCAGGATTCACGACACCCAGCTCGAGAACGTCGATAATGCGATCGCCTCGTACAACGCCGCTCTGAATCTGGATCAGCAAAATACCGAAGCCATTGCAGCCCTCGAGCAGATCTATTCGAGGACGGAGAAATGGCCCGAATTGATAGAAGTGCTCAGGAATAAAGTCGAGGCGACGGTAGACGCTACCGAAAAGGAACAGATCTTCCGTCACATGTCGATGATCTTCGAGGAGATGCTCGAGCGACCCGAGGATGCGGTGGGTTGCCTCAAGGAGATCCTCAACATCGACCCGTCCAACGTGAACGCCCTGCAGGATCTGGACA
This sequence comes from Deltaproteobacteria bacterium, assembly GCA_030595125.1. Taxonomy (GTDB): domain Bacteria; phylum Myxococcota_A; class Polyangia; order JAAYKL01; family JAAYKL01; genus JAUVAN01. The sequence continues at coordinate 28,819 of JAUVDV010000040.1, read as the reverse complement.
AGCTCTACGTTGAACTGGAAAAGTGGACCGACCTGGCGGACAACCTTCAGCAACAGCTCAGTCTCGAGGGAGATCCTGACAGGATTGTGGAACTCAAGCTTCGCCTGGCGGGGCTCAGGGAAACACGGCTCGATGAGTTGCATGCGGCTGTCGAGATATACCGCGAAATCATCGAAATGGATCCGCAGAACCAGCCGGCGATCGATGCGCTCGAGCGAATCATCGAGGTACAGGAGTTCCGTAAAGATGTCGCCGGGATTCTCGAGCCGATCTATCGCACGCTTGGAGTGTGGGAGAAATTGATAGGGGTTTTCGAGATAATGATCGCCGAGGAGGAGACCATCGCCCGGAAGGTCGATCTCCTGCACGAGATAGCCGGACTCTACGAGACAGCCGGCGACGAGCCGGAGAAGGCATTCAAGACTCTGGGGCGGGCTCTGGCACAGGATCCAGCCGAGGAGCGAACGAGAGAAGAACTCGATCGATTGGCACGTGTGCTGGTGTTGTACGATGAGCTGGTCACCATCTACGAGTCCACTATCGAATCCATGGACAATATGGATCTGGCCGCTGACTACCACCTGAAGATCGCCGTTATCTGTGAGGAGCAGCTGCAAAATGTGGACAAGGCGATCGAACACTATCGGGAGGTGCTCGCCATCGATCCGATGCACGTCGACGCGGCCACGGCGCTCGAGGGTGCCTACCAGATAAACGAGAACTATACCGAGTTGGCGAATATCTATCTCAAGAAGGTAGAGATGGTCACCGATCTCGAGGAGCAGAAGGGGTTGTTGTTCAAGGCCAGCCAGATCTACGAAGAGATCATTGAAAATACGGATCAGGCTATCAGCGTCTACATGCGAATTCTCGATATTGACGAGGATGATTTAAACGCCATTGCGCAACTCGAGGGCCTCTACTTGAGGTTGGAACGATGGGAAGATCTTCAGGGAATATACAATCGCAAGGTTGATCTTGTCTCGACTCCCGAAGAGAAGAAGGAAGTGTTGTACATCCTCGGCGCCATGTACGAGGGCGAGATGAGCGACATTCGAAAGGCCATCGAGACATACCAGAGGATAATCGAATTCGATCCGGATGATTTCCAGGCAATACAAAGGCTCGACGTGCTGTTCTCGGAAACCGAGGAGTGGCACGACCTGCTGTCTGTTCTGGAGCGCGAGGTGGAACTTACGGAGGATCCGGACGAGGCCGTTTCGTTCAAGTACCGCATTGGTGAGCTTTATGTCCGACACCTGGAGGATATCCCGCGAGCCGTGGAGTACATCAAGGATATTCTGATAGTCTCACCCGAGCACGCGCCGTCGATAGCTATACTCGAAGAGTTGGTTGCCGGTGGGAGCGAGCCGTTGCTCGCAGTCGAGGTACTCGAGCCCATCTACCAGGATCTGGCTGAGTGGCGAAAGCTCATCGGTGTGCTCGAGGTCAAGCTCGGGGTCACGGAGGATAACTGGCAGAGGGTGGAGATCCTCCATCAGATGGCAGAATTGCTGGAGAGCGATCTACACCTGGACGTTCCCAACGAGGCCTTTGACATCTATGCGAGGGCGTTGGCGGTGGACAAGGTCAACGAGAAGACGCTCGAAAGGTTGGACGATATCGCCGACCAGACCGGAAAGTGGGAGGATCTGGCGAGCCTGTTCGATCAGCAGCTCGTGGATGTCGTAGAGGCGGAGAGCGCTGTGACTCTCGGTTCCAGGGTGGCCGCGATATACGAGGAGAAACTGGACCGTCCGGATGACGCAATTGCCAGGTTCCAGAAGGTCCTCGAGTTCGATGTGGAGAACCGAGAGGCGATCCTGCATCTGGACAAGTTATTCCAGATAGCCGAACGCTGGGAGGATCTTGCTTCCACTCTTCAGAAGGAAGCTCTCATAATGGAGGATCCCGAGGAGAGCCTCGGCGTGCAGTTCCGGTTGGGTCAACTCTATCAGCAGGATCTGGAGAACGTTGAAAAGGCGGTTGAGGTCTACAGGGATATCCTGGCGGCCGAGCCCACCCATGATCAGTCAGTCGCGGCGCTGGAGCTTCTGTTTGCCGAGGGTGAGCGAAGGGGAGAGATAGCGGAGATTCTGGAGCCACTGTGCCGCATGAATGCGGAGTGGGAGAAGCTGGTCAATCTGCACGGGCAACAGCTCGAAGATATAGAAGAGGTGGAGGAACGCGTATCCTTGATGCACCGCATTGCGGAGCTGTACGAGGAGCGTCTGCTGGATGGGGTCGAAGCCTTCAATTGGTACTGTCGTGCGTTTTCCGAGGATCCGTTCGACGAGCATTCCGGCGAAGAGGTGGAGAAGCTCGCGGGAAGCTCCGACGCCTGGACGGAACTCGCGGATCTTTATCAGGATCTGTTCACCAAAAAAGAGGACGATCAGATCAAACGTTTCGTGGCCAAGAAGCTCGCACGGGTTTCGGAGGAAGAGCTTCACGACGCTGCCAGAGCAGAACAGGCCTACCGCGGTTGCCTGCAGCTGGGAGGAGACGATCTGGATGTCCTCTCTGCACTCGACCGGATCTACACCCAGTACATGGAATGGGAACGCCTGGTCGAGATCCTTGAAATGCTCGGCAAAACAGTGACTTCGGAAGAAGAGCAGGTTGCTTACATTCATCGAATGGGCAACGTGTACGAGTCACAACTCGACGAGTTCGAGAAGGCAAGGGTTGCCTACCATCGCATTATCGACGATCTGGACCCGGGACACAGAGAGACCCTCGATCGCCTGGAAGTGATCTATGCCGACAGGGAAGCATGGGCGGAACTGTACACCATATATGAGAAGATGAAGGACGCCATCGACAGTGAGGCCGCCCAGGCCGATCTCTTCGCCAAGATGGCCACCATCTCCTCCGATTGCCTTGGCAACATTCCCAAGTCGGTGGAGCTGTGGAGCAATGTGCTCGACATTCTCGGCGAGGACGGAATGGCCCTGGGAGCCCTGGCCGATCTTTATTCGAGGGAAGAAAACTGGAGCGAGCTGGTCGACGTGCTGGAGCGCGCGGTCACCATCGCTGATGACGACGAGACCCGGGTCAAACTGTACAGCCAGCTCGGCCTGGTGTGGGGCGAGTGTCTGGAGAGAGATCATAACGCCATCGACAACTGGCAGAATGTTCTGAGCATTGATCCGGACAATATCAGCGCCTTGCAGGCCATCGCGAAGATCCACGAGGCCAACCAGGAGTGGGAAGATCTCATCGAGGTCCTCGACAGGGTGATAGAGGCTGGAGCGGCAGAGTTCGAGGCGGAGCAGATAAAGGAATACTACTCCAAGATGGGGACCATATTCTCCGACACGCTCGAGCGGCCCATGGACGCCATCGACGCATGGGTAAAAGCCGCCGATGTGGATCCGGTAGATATCAAACCCACAATTGCGCTGGAGAAGCTCTACGAAGAGCAGGCCATGTGGGAGGAGTACGTGGAAGTGCTCGGCCGCAAGGGCGGGCTGCTCGAGGGAGACGAGCAGGTGGAGACATGGCTCGGACAGGCGCTCGCAATTGAGGAGAAGCTTGAAGAGCCGTTGAGGGCCAAGGGGCCGTACGCTCGCATCCTGGAGATGTCGCCGCTGCATGTGCATGCATTCGACCGCATGGTCGAAATAATGACCGAGGAGGAGACCTGGGAGGAGCTCATCAAGATGTACTCCACCCGTCTCAATTACGTGGCGGAGCCGGCGGACGAGGTGGTATTGCTCCACAAGGCGGCCGCTATTTACGAAGACAAGCTAGACCAGACTGAAAATGCCTTCGAGGTCATGCAGCGTGCTTTCACAACCGACTACTCCAATGACGAGACGGCAAAACACCTGGAGCGGCTGGCATCGGTTACGGACAAGTGGAACGATCTGCTCGCGTCGTGCAATCAGGTGCTTCAGTCCATGGACGACAAGCCCACCCAGATCAACCTGTGCCTGAAGATCGGCAAGTGGTACGCCGATGAGCTGGGCCACCCGGAATACGCGATAGCTTATTACCAGCAGGTGCTGCAGCTCGAATCAGACAATGTTGCGGCGCTGAAGCTCATGGGAGAGCTCTATCGCGGAACCAAACAGTGGGCGGAGCTGGTGGAGGTTCTTAAACGAGCCATCGAATCCGAGCAAGAAGACGAGGGCAGGAAGGGCATTCTCGTGGAGTTGGGGCAGATCTTCGAGGAATACTTGGATGATTTGCCTGAAGCCAAGCAGGCCTACAAGAAGGCGCTGGATATCGATCCGAGCCTGGAACCAGCGCTTATCGCGTTGGAGAGGATGTTCGGTACATCCAGAAACTGGCGAGAACTCATCCCCATCCTGAGGCGCAAGATCGATGTGCTGGAGGATCCGGATGCCACGGTGGCAACTCACCTGCGGATCGCAGAGATCCAGGAGGACAACCTCGGAGACACCAACGCGGCCATCGAGGAATATCGCAAGAGCCTCGAGATCGATCAGAGCAACCTGCCTTCACTCAAGGGATTGGAGCGCTTGTTCTCCAAGAACGAAGCCTGGCCGGACCTGCTCGATATCCTGGAGTTGCAGCTTGAATATTCGGGCAGCGAACGGGAGCGCATAGAACTGCTCACCCGAATTGCAGCGATGCTCGAAGAAGAGTTCAGGAATCTCGACAAGGCTGTTGAGCGCCTGGAAGAAATTCTCGATGTCGATCCTGCCCATGAGAGCGCATTGCAGGCTCTCGAGCGCCTGTACAGGCAGACGGGTCGCTGGCAAGATCTGATAGGAACACTTGAACGGCACGTGGAAATCACTCACGACCGGGAAGCGCGCGTCGTTCTCTACGAGGTCATCGGCAATACCTATTCCTCCGAGCTGGAGGATATGGATCGCGCGATGGATGCCTACAAGGAGATCCTGGACATCGAGCCGGAGCACGAGTCCGCGCTCGACGAGCTGGCAAAACTGCAGACTCTGACCGAGGATTGGTCTGCGGCCCACGACACCCTGGCGAGGCTGGCTCAGACGGTTGTCGAGCCGGATCGGAAAGTGGACCTGTATTACCGCCTGGGCAAGTTGAACGCGGAAAATCTCATGGACCGCAAAAGCGCCGTCGAGCACTTCAGGTCGGCGCTGGATATCGAGTCCGGCCACCTGCCGAGTCTCGAGTCCCTGAGGAATATCCATATCGACGACGCAGAGTGGCTCGCGGCGGCCAGGGTGCTGGAGTCCGAACAGGAATTTACCGAGAACGATCGCTCCAAGTCTAAGCTTCAGTTCATGCTGGGAGATCTTGCCCGGAACAAACTGGGGGAAGAGGACGCGGGTATCGAATGGTTCGAGCGGTCACTGCAATCCGATCCGGATAACCAGGAGGCGGCGGAGCCTCTGGTAGACGTGTACATCAAGCAGGAGAGATGGGAAGACGCGGAGTTGATGCTGGATATGTTGGTAAGGTTGGGCGGCAAGCGCGATTCATCCGAGATGCAACCGCTTCAGCGTAAGCTGGGAATGGTGGCGGATCGCAGGGGCAACCTGGAGAAGTCCCTCAAGGCTTACCAGTCAGCCTACGACATGAACACATCGCACCTGCCTACCTTGCTCGGGCTGGCTGATATTCTCTATCGGATGGAGGATTGGGACAAGGCGTTCAAGCTATACCAGATGGTGCTCGTCCATCACAGGGACGACCAGGGCAAGGAAGAGATCGTCAATATCTTCTACAGGCTTGGACACATCAAGGCGCAGATAAAAGAACGCCGCAAGGCGCTCAACATGTTCGACAAGGCCCTTGAGATCGATCCGTCCCACGAGCCTACCCTCGAGGAGGTTATCGGCCTGCACGCGGAGCAGAAGAATTTCGAGCAGGTAATTCATTTCAAGAAGATACTCATCGATGCGGTGCAGGACGACGACCACAAGTTCGACCTCATGGTGGACATCGGCGATATCTGGCAGGAGAGGTTGAAGAATCCTCAGAAGGCGATCTCTTCATATGCCGAGGCCTCGGAGTTGAAACCGGAAAACAGGCCGGTGCTTCACAAGATGCTTCCACTCTACCAGACCACCAAGCAGTGGCAGAAGGTCGTGGAGATCATCCTGAAGGTCACGGACATGGAGGAGGACGACATCAAGCTCGGTCGGCTCTTCTACTCCATGGCGGTCATCTATCGCGACGAGATCAAGAGCGCCGAGGATGCCGTAGATTTCTTTAACAGATCGCTCGACGCGAGCCTGGAGAACCTCAAGGCCTTCGAGGCAATCGACAGAATTCTCACCCAGAAAAAGGATTGGAAAAACCTGGAGCGCAACTACCGCAAGATGCTTCATCGTGTCGGCGGAGGTGAAAAGCAGGAACTCGAGATCAACCTCTGGCACTTCCTGGGCGAGATCTACCGTACGAGGATGGGGCAACTGGAGGCTGCGGCCGAGGCGTTCAAGATGGCGGCCAGCCTCGATCCGGACAACATGATGCGGCACGAGATCCTGGCCGAGCTCTACATGAAGATGCCCGAAAAGCTCGACGACGCCATCGCCGAGCACCAGGCTCTGATCAACAAGAACCCCTACCGGGTCGATTCCTACAAGGCTCTTCGGAAGCTCTATTTCGATCACCGCCAGTACGATAAAGCATGGTGTCTGTGTTCGACCCTGGCGTTCCTCAAGAAGGCCGACACAGAGGAGCAGCAGTTCTTCGAGCAGTATCGCACAAGGGGCAGTGTCAGGGCTCAGGCGAGGCTGGACAACGAGCGCTGGATCAAGGATTTGTTCCACGATGAAGAATCCGTTTACATCGGCAAGATCTTCGAACTGGTTACAAGGTCGGTGCGCGCCATCAAGGTACAGCCCATCAAGGCGTTTGGGCTCAAGAAGAACCAAAAGCGTCCGGTGAACGATACCCTGACTTTCTCCAAGACCTTCTTCTACGCTGCGCAGGTCATGAATATCCCGGTGGTACCGGACTTGTACATCCAGGACGACAAGCCGGGCGGGCTCAACTTCGCAGTCACGGATCCAATGGCGTCAGCCTGCGGGGCGAGTCTGCTATCCGGATACTCGCCGCAGGATCTGCTGTTCATGGTCACCAAGCACCTGGCCTACTACCGGCCTGAGCACTACATCCGCTGGGTCCTCCCGACCCGTGGTGAGCTCAAGAATCTCCTGCTCGCGGCCATGAAGATAGGCCAGCCGGACTTCAATTTGCCCAAGGACAAATCCGGTTCTCTGGCCCAGTATGTTCAGGCGCTTCGCCAGAACCTCAACCCGATGGAAGCGGAAAATCTGTCCAAGATCGTCAAGAAGTTCATCAATTCGGGTGAACAGGCGGACCTGAAGGCATGGATCAAGACCGTAGAGATAACCGCTTGTCGCGCAGGGTTCCTGCTGGCAAACGATCTGGAGACGGCAGCAAAGATGATCCAGGCAGAGACAGGTGGTGTCGAGGAGATTCCGGCCAAGGAGAAGATCAAGGAGCTGGTGTTGTTCAGCATCTCCGAGCAGTACTTCAAACTCCGCGAGACACTCGGAATAGTGATCGGGACGTAGAGATTATCCTTCCGCAGAGCTTCCAAATCCAAAGATCCTGCGAAGGGCCGCCGAAGCAGGACAAACATCCTCCAAAGATGATAGAATAATCCCACGTTTAAAACGAAAGAGTGCAGCAATGAGGCACTTGCTTTTGATGGCACTTGCGACCGCGCTGGTTTACGGCGGGTGCTCGGAAGGCTCGCCGAGCAGTGACGGTGGGACCACCGACACCGACACCAATACGGATGGGGACACAGACACGGATACTGATACGGATACCGATCCGGTCTGTGCTTCGATTCCCAATTGGAACGAGCACACGGTGGATGGAGCTTTCGATGGCGCCAGTTCGGTATACGCTGCGGACGTGGACGGCGACGGCGACATGGATGTGCTCGGCGCGGCGAAAAACGATAATCTAATCGCCTGGTGGGAGAACACAACGGGCGACGGTACCGCCTGGACCGAGCACATGATAGATGGAGCTTTCGATGGCGCCATAGAGGTATACGCGGCGGACATTGACGGAGACGGAGACATGGACGTGCTCGGCGCGGCGACTAGCGACGATGACATAGCCTGGTGGGAGAACACAACGGGCGACGGTACCGCCTGGACAAAGCACACGGTGGATGGGGCATTCGGCGGCGCCTGTTCGGTATATGCCGCCGACGTGGATGGAGACGGCGATATGGACGTGCTTGGTGCGGCAAGATATTTAGATGCCATAACCTGGTGGGAGAACACCTCAGGTGACGGAACCGCCTGGACCGAGCACACCGTGGATGGGGCATTCGATGGCCCCGTTTCCGTATACGCGGCGGACATTGACGGAGACGGAGACATGGACGTGCTCGGCTCGGGGGCTGATGCCGATGATATCACCTGGTGGGAGAACACTGCGGGTGACGGTACCTCCTGGACCGAGCATACGGTGGCTGAGACATTCTGGTTTGCCACTTCGGTATACGCCGCAGATATTGACGGAGACGGTGACATCGACGTGCTCAGCTCGGCTAATATAAAAGATGATATCACGTGGTGGGAGAACACCGTGGGTGACGGAACCGCATGGACCGAGCACACGGTGGATGGGGATTTCGACGGTGCCCAATTAGTATATGCGGCGGACGTTGACGGAGACGGCGACATGGATGTGCTCGGCGCGGCCTTCTACGCCTTTGAAATCACCTGGTGGGAGAACACTGCGGGTGACGGAACCGCATGGACCGAGCACGCGGTGGATGGAGGATTCCGGAACGCATGTTCGGTATACGCCGCAGATATTGACGGAGACGGAGACATGGACGTACTCGGCGCGGCGCAATGGGACGATGAGATTACCTGGTGGGAGAGCGATTGTATTCCGTAGACGGATAACTGCATCGGTCACAATGGTCAAGTTGTCCAGGCTTGGCCCCTTCTCTCTTTTGTTCTTGCAACCTCGTTATATGCAACCTTCCGGCTTTACGCCGCCGGTCAGGAGGTAGGTATCGTTCGGGTCGATCTCTGTTCCCCATTCCTTCTTCAGCGCTTTCGCCATATCGAGAGCGTCCTTTTCGGGAAGGTTCTTCCACAATCTGATGGTCCCCTTGAAGTCCGAGAGAATGCGCGGTTCCTTGCCCGCCGGGACCCGTTCCGTGTACAGGAGCTTCCCGCCGGCCCCCATGATCTTGGTGACGTAGTGGACACGCTTTGTTTTGGCATCCTGCCAGACCAGCATTTTGGGGTCGGCTATTCCCGCCATGCCGACGAGCTGATCGTCGGGGACCGGCTTGCCCGAGGACATGAAATCCGTCGCTTCGCCGAGATCGAGGAGCTTGCATCTGGCAGGGTCCTTCGGCGCATCCACCGCGCTCCTATCACCCTTGCACGCCGTTGCGCACGTGAGGGAAACAATCAGCAGGGACAGGGTGGCAATTCGTATCGCATCTATGGTCATTGTCTATCTCCGTATGATAATACTTGACAACCAAAGGGCCGAGACTAAAATAACTCACAGAATTAATCATCGTTCTTGCCGCTCCAGGTTTGAAAGAACGACACCGCAACACAAGTGTCAAGATAAGCAGCAAGACAGAAGAAAACAAGCCTTCCTAGCTTACAGGCAATTCCAAAAACCGCGAGACAGCGGTATCACAAGAGTTTCTTAGACAAAGAACCGAAAAGGAAAATGACATGCATTTGAGGGATCTCAAGGAAAAACCCATCGCAGAGCTGACCGCGATGGCAGACGATTACAATATCGACGGCGCCGCCGGAATGCGCAAGCAAGAGCTCATCTTCGCTCTTTTGCAGGCACAGTCCGACAAGGACGGCGCAATCACCGGCGAGGGGGTCCTCGAGACGCTCCCCGATGGGTTCGGTTTTTTGCGAGCGCCTGACTACAATTACCTTCCGGGCCCCGACGACATCTACGTTTCGCCCTCGCAGATTCGCAGGTTCAACCTGCGCACGGGCGATATCGTGGCCGGCAACATCAGGCCGCCCAAGGAGTCCGAGCGATACTTCGCGCTGCTCAAGGTGGAGACCATCAACCACGCCCCACCAGAGGTAGCCAGGACCAAGATCCTGTTTGACAACCTCACGCCTCTTTATCCGGACGAGAAGTACAACCTCGAGACGCCGGAAAATCAAAACGACTCCACCAGGATCATCGATCTTCTCTGCCCAATAGGGAAAGGACAGCGTTGCATCATCGTTTCCCCGCCACGGGCAGGCAAGACGGTGCTTCTCCAGGATATCGCCAACGCCGTTGCTGTAAACCACCCCGAGGCCAAGCTCCACGTGCTGCTCATCGACGAGCGTCCCGAGGAAGTGACGGACATGGCCCGGAGCGTGGACGGAGAAGTCATCAGCTCCACGTTTGACGAACCGGCCCAGCGCCACGTGCAGGTGGCCGAGATGGTCATCGAGAAGGCCAAGCGCCTTGTCGAGCACAACCATGACGTGATCATCCTGCTCGATTCCATTACGCGCCTGGCTCGCGCCTATAACACCGTAGTTCCGCCCTCCGGCAAGATCCTCTCGGGTGGTGTCGACTCCAACGCCCTTCACAAGCCCAAGAGGTTCTTCGGCGCCGCCCGGAACATCGAGGGTGGGGGTAGCCTGACAATTATCGCCACGGCGCTCGTGGATACGGGCTCACGTATGGACGAGGTGATCTTCGAGGAGTTCAAGGGAACCGGCAACAGCGAGATACACCTGGATCGCAAGCTCATGGAGAAGAGGATTTTTCCGTGTCTGGACATCAACCGTTCCGCCACAAGGAAAGAAGAACTCCTTCTCGAGGATTTCATACTTCAGCGCGTATGGTTGCTCCGGCAGCTCCTGCATCCATTGAATGTTATTGACTCCATGGAGTTTCTGCTGGATAAGCTCAGGCGGACCGAGTCAAACCAGGAGTTCCTCGAGTCCATGAACCAATAAGTTGGCCGAACACCGGGTTACAGCGCCATACGCAAGATGTCCGGTGGGCCATGTGAGGTATTTAAGATGAAGAAGGGAATACACCCCAAGTACACAGAGGTCACCATTAGTTGCGCTTGCGGCAACAAGGTCAAGACCCGCTCCACCAAGGGCGAGGACATGACGCTCGAGATCTGTGCCGAATGTCATCCGTTTTACACCGGCAAGCAAAAGCTGATCGATTCTGCTGGCCGTATCGAGCGCTTCCGCAAGAAATACGGCAACAAGCGCACCACTTCTTAGCTGCTGAAAAAGAGAGATACTGGACCCGGCCCGAAGTTGGGGTAGAAATGACCTGTCGGGTGTTGGGGTCCAGGCTTGTTCGGGTGTCGGCAGGTCGACCGGAGGAATCATGTCAATCATTGGCAAAAAAGCAAAGGTACAGGTTGGAGGGCAGGCTGTCATGGAGGGGGTGATGATGCGCTCCCCCAACAGTTTCGCCGTGGCGGTGCGCCGACCGAACAACGAGATCGTGATCAAAGAAGATGTGTGGCGCTCCCTCTGGGACAGATTGAAGTTTTTGAAGTGGCCCTTCCTTCGGGGCACCATCGTGATGCTTGAAGCCATGATGAACGGCATGCAGGCTCTCAGTTTTTCGGCCAAAGAGGCCATGCCGGAAGATGAGAAGGCCTCGGGCGCCGAGGATAACCGGCTCGTCTTTATCTTGCCCATGCTGATAAGCGTCGTCATGGCCATCGGCTTGTTCAAGATGCTTCCACACCTGGCCGCGACGTACACCGGCACGCTCTTGACAGGCAAGGCGCTGACGGTCAACGATGTGCTTTATCACGTGGTGGACGGGGGCGTTAAGATCCTCATCTTTGTGGGGTACATCTCGGCGATCAGTTTGTTCAAGGACATCCGCAGGGTGTTCATGTACCACGGGGCAGAGCATGTCTCCATCTATACACACGAAGCCGGCGAGGATCTCATCGTCGAGAACGCCCGCAAGAAGTCCACTCTTCATCCGAGGTGCGGCACCGCGTTCATAATGGTGGTCATTCTCGTTTTCATTGTAGTAGCGGCGTTGTTGCTTCCCTATATGCCTGAGTGGGCCAAGCCTGGAGAAGGCAAGCCGTGGTACAATCACATCCTTGTGGTGTTGGTCAAATTGCCGCTCCTGATACCGGTCGCCGGGGTATCGTACGAGTTCAACAGGTTTGCCGGTCGTCACGTAGACAACCCCTTTTTGAAGCCGTTTCTGTGGCCGGGGCTTGCCATGCAGTTGCTGACAACCCGTCGACCAGACGATGATCAGATCGAAGTGGCACTTGCCGCGCTCCGTACGTCCCTGTGGAGGGAGAAGGTCGGAGAATCGGTTCCTGCTGACGAGGAGTTGCTGGTTTTCAAGGATTTTGAATCTTTTGTCGACGCCGTTGACGATCTCAGAGGCGCTCGGACAGAGGGTCAAGCAGTGCAGAGGTGAACGGATGCTGTTGGACAAGCTGGCCAAGATCGAGAAGCGTTTTACAGAGATAGAAACCAAGCTCTGCGATCCATCGGTCATCTCTAATCGTGAGGAATTCACCAAGCTCTCGAAGGAGCGTTCCGATCTCGATGAGATCGTGCCGACCTACCGCGAATTCAGGGCGCTGCTGGAGGATATCGAGGAGTACGAGGGAGCAATTGACGGCGATGACGATGACCTGAAGGCTATCGCCAAAGAAGATTTGCCGGGGATGAAAGACCAGCGCGCAGCCCTCGAAGAGAAGATCAAGTTGCTGCTTCTGCCCAGGGATCCCGACGACACAAAGAACGTCATCATCGAGGTTCGTGCCGGCACGGGTGGTGACGAGGCGGCGCTCTTTGGGGCGGACCTGTTCAGAATGTATTGCCGCTTCGCTGAATCTCAGGGTTGGAAGGTAGAGATAATGAGCGCCTCCGAAACGGATGGGGGCGGTTACAAAGAGGTGATTGCCTCCATCTCCGGCAAGGAGATCTTCTCGTATTTCAAGTACGAAAGCGGCGTGCACAGGGTTCAGCGGGTTCCGGTGACCGAGAGTCAGGGAAGAATTCACACTTCGGCGGTTACAGTGGCGGTATTGCCGGAGGCAGAAGAGGTGGAACTGAACATCGACGAGGACAAGGATCTGCGGATTGACGTCATGCGCGCGGGCGGTCCCGGCGGTCAGTGCGTCAACACCACCGACTCGGCGGTGCGAATAACACACCTTCCCAGCGGCCTTGTGGTGATATGTCAGGACGAAAAATCGCAGCACAAGAATAAGTCGAAGGCGATGAAGATCCTGCGGGCCAGGCTATACGACAAGATTCAGGCTGAACTGTCCGAGGAACGAGCGACCCAGAGACGGAACCAGGTGGGGAGCGGAGATCGATCGGAGCGCATCAGAACGTACAATTTCCCTCAGGGAAGGATCACCGATCACCGCGTCGGATTGACCGTTCACAAACTGGACGCGATGCTCGGAGGCGAACTGGGCGAGTTTCTACAATTGATCAGAGCACACTTTCAGGCAGAGGCCCTGAAGGACCACGGGAATTAGAGCGGCACCCCCGGCGCCTAGTTGAAATCGTAGAACAATATTATGGTGATGCAGTGGAACTCGTTGTCCGAGCTCTGCCTGACCACTGTGTCCTTGATAACGAGATCGGGGTTGTCCTGGATCCATTCCGTGATAGCGTTACCAAGATCCACCCGCTCCCTGGCCTTTGTCGCCGAGAAGACCTTGACCCCCTTGTATTCCATGACGCTGTCCTTTCACGTGCTCTCATTTTCTACTATGGACGTAACCTGGAAACAAGCCGGATGACTTTTTCTTGAGGTGAGGTAGATTACGGCTTACGGATACTTTCTACGGAATTCTACGAGTGAGGTTAGTATTTCCATGAACACCACCGACTGTATTTTCTGCAAGATCGTCAGGGGCGAGATTCCCGCGCAGAAGCTCTACGAGGATGATGACCTGCTTGCCTTCGAGGACGCCAGCCCGGCGGCGCCGGTGCACTTTCTGGTGATCCCCAAAGAACACATAGAAACCCTGGACGACGTCGAGGAGCGCCACAAGGAGATGCTTGGCAAGATGATGCTCGTGGCCGTGGAGATCGCGCGGGAAAAGGGAATCGGCGCGACGGGCTACAGACAGGTCATCAACTGCCGGAAATCAGGAGGGCAGGTCGTGTTTCATCTGCATCTGCACATTATGGGTGGTCGCGACATGCGGCCCATGGGTTGAGTCAAAGCAACGTGAACGAAATTGAACGAGAGCCGATAAGGCGCGCATTCAACATCCGCTGGATAGCCGCCGGTGCGATAATATTATGGGGGCTGGTGTCCATCGGTGAGCTTCTGATCGCAAGGTACGTCATTGCTCCGAACGACGGACTGACGGAAGCGATGGAGAGGGCGGGTGAGATTCAGAAGCGCCAGGATCTCACGGACGAGGAAGACGAGAAGGCGATGGAGAGCCTCGACACGGAAGAAGACGAGGTGCTCTCCATTCTCCTGGACAACATGGGTGTCATCATCAGCCTGGTCGTCCTGCTTTTTTTCATTCCATTAGCGGTTGGTGTTGCGGTGGGTCGCCTCTCGGGCAATATCAAGGACGGAGCGCTGGCGTGCAGCGCCGGTATGTTGATTATGGCCGTGACGAGTGGCGCGACGATCGTCAAGGTCGTCGCTATAGTGGTGTTCGGTCTGGGCATCGGCGCCATCGGCGGACTCGTTGGTCGAAGGTTCCATCCGTCTCCTTCCGTGGACACATCAAACCACTGAAATCTCGTTATTTTATGGCCTGTTATGGGAGGTCCTTGTTGACCGTTAATGGCACTTATGCTAGACGGGAGATGAACGAAATTGTCTTTTTTTGATGGAGTTATTCTCCATCTGGAGGAGCACACGGACCTCTCCGAGAAGAAGATGTGGAGGCAGGCGACCCGGTATGGGGCCGTCGGTCTGGAGATGGGCATTGCGGTCCTCATCGGCATTGTCGGAGGACAGTATCTGGACGATTGGTTGGATACGGAGCCCGTGTTTTTTTGGGTCGGCTTTGCTCTGGGCCTGGGCGCTGCGGCCAAGGCGATTTACGACGCGGCGAGGTCCGCAAAGAGGATGTTGAGCGGTAATGGAACGCCGTCTTCTAGAAAAGATTGATTTATACGTGTTCCTGTGGGGCGCGGTGATCACCGTTTCGTCCACACTCTTCTGGGACATTCCCATCTTCCTCGGTGCGCTCGCGGGCTCGGTGCTGGCAGCATTCAACTGGCTCGGCTTCAGGTGGGTGGGCGTTCGCATGGCGGCAACGGGAAACAAAAAACGTTTCGGGGTTTTCCTCGCTATCAAGACCATCGGTATCCTGGTGGCTGTCGCTCTGGTGATGGGTACCGGAAGTGTGTCACCGATCGCTTTTTTGGTAGGGCTTTCCTCTCTGGTTCTGGGTATCCTGGCACGGTCCGCGCACCAGGCCCTGACGCAGGGCAACGCGGCTCTGAGGGAGGAACAGTAGATGCCCCACGGCACGACGTGGTTCGATCTGCTTTTCACCGACATGCAGGCATGGCGCCTGAAGCTTCAGGACGCCCTGGGCACCTCCTACGCCAATGATGCCGATATCAGCATACAGTTCGTCGTGGCGTTTGCCTTTGTCGGATTGCTACTGATTGGGCTCGTGCTCAGCGTGCATCCCAAGATCAGCAACATTAAAAAGGCGCTGATCCCCGACGGGCGATTCACTCTTCGCACCTTTTTCGAGATGATGATCGAGGGCACCCTGAGCACCATGGAAAAAAGCATGGATCGCAAGCCGGCGCTCTTCTTCCTGCCGCTCATAGGGAGCTGCGCGTTCCTCATCTTCTTCTCCAATTTGCTGGGCCTTGTTCCTGGTTTCGAGCCGCCCACGGCAAACCTGAACACCACGCTGGCCATGGCCATCGTCATCTTTTTCACCACTCATATTTACGGGGTCAAGAATAACGGCATCGGTTACTTTGCGCACTTCTTCGGCCCTATCCGCAAGTGGTACGCGTTACCGCTGATGCTGCTAATGTTTTGCATCGAATTGATAAGCCATCTGGCACGACCGCTCTCTTTGAGTGTTCGTCTCATGGGCAACATGTTCGCGGATCATAAGGTTGTGGCCACGTTCACGTTGCTGGTGCCGTTCCTCGTACCGGTCCCCATGCTGCTTCTGGGCGTGGTGGTATGTCTTGTACAGGTGGCAGTTTTTTGCATTCTTTCTATTGTGTACATCGGGATGGCGATCGCCCACGAGGAGCATTGATCTCTGAGTGGATTCAAAAGGAGAACCGGACATGCAGATTCGCAAGCTATTCACTTTCCTCACTGTGACTATGGTCACGTTTATTGCTTCGTCTACAGTATTCGCCCAGGAGGCAGGCGTCGAAGGCGGTGGTGAGGACATCGGTTGGAAGGCAATGGCGGCCGGGTTGGCAATCGGCCTCGCTGCAGTTGGAGGCGCATTTGCCCAGGGCAAGACAGCCGTTGCGGCGCTGGAGGGGATCGCCCGCAATCCGAACGCCGCCAGCAAGATCTTCACTCCGATGATTCTCGGCCTGGCGTTGATCGAGTCCCTGGTCATTTATGCCTTGATTATCGCGATTATGATCAAGCCGTGATCGAGCATCGTCGGCTTTCGTTCGTTCGCAGCGCACGGCATCTCAGCGGCTTGTTATTCCTGGTCGCCGGTTTGGCGTGTATGTGTGTTTCCTGTGGCGGTGGTCAGGGTTCTTCTGCGGCCCCCGAGGGGCAGGGGGGGGGAGGAGCCACGCGAGGGGCCCCTGCGGGCCAACATGCTGCCATGCCGGTGCCTCTCGAGGTGCCATCAAAACCTGAGATCACCCATCGTGTGGAACTAAAGACATCGATGGGCAGAATCGTGATTGGTTTGTACGGAAAAGCTGCGCCGAAGACCGTTGATAACTTTTTGCATTATGTCGATAGCGGATTCTACTCGGACAAGATTTTCCACAGGATCATCCCCGGGTTCATGATCCAGGGAGGCGGATTCGACGCCTCACTGGTCAGGGTGAGTGCGGACTCACGGGTGGCCCTGGAGATCATTCCTGGTTTCAAGCATGTTCCGGGAGTCGTTTCCATGGCCCGTACCAGCGATCCGAATAGCGCCTCGAGCCAGTTCTTCATATGCGTCGCCAGTGTTCCGCAACTCAATGGCGCATATGCCGCTTTTGGCGAAGTTGACGAGGGGATGGCGGTCGTGAACTCCATTTCATCTGTCAAAACGGAACGTGTCGAGCGGGAGAGCGGGACAATGGAAGATGTACCGACGAGTGCGGTGATGATAGAATCAGTTATTCGGCTCGAATAGCGGTGTCTACTCGTCCAGGTAGTCCCAGTCCACAAATACCTTTAGTTCTTCGGAGAAGGACTTCAGATCCGATTCCAGGATTTTTATCGCAAGCCCGCCGGTGATGTTGTAGGCGTTCAACCCGTGTTTCCGGATCCAGCGTCTGATGGTTTCGTTGGAAACCTGACACATTTTGGCAACGTCCTTTACCGAAAGAACACGGTTTTTCTTCTTGGGGGTAGTCATTCTTCGCCCTTCCATTGGGAGTGTAAATTTATACAATAGTAGTGCTTTTCTGCCAAGTAGTCAAGGGAGACGATTCGTCAGTGGAGACGATTCCAGATTGGCGGGCGAAGTCGCATTTGCGAAGTGCGGGATGTGGCTATCTGAGGTAGTTATTGCGTTTTGAATGGTCGGGAGAAAAATTAATCGCTGATCTGTCCGTCGAAATACTCCGAGATGATGTTCCAGTTGTCGATAGTGCGAGATCTGCGACAACCCCAGACGTTGCACAGGGCCAGAATATGGCTGTCATTCAGAGAGGAGTTGAGGTAGAGCTTGACGATGTCGCCTTCGTAGCCTTCCTTGTCGCAATGGCATTTCGCCAGCGTTGGAAGAACGATATTGCATTTGGGGCATCGCACTTCCATTTGGGTGCCGTCTTCCCAATCAAGATCGCCTTTCTTGGAATCGTCACCGTGAAAAGGTGAGAGAAACACATTGCCGGTTCGATCGCCGGAGACGATTTTTAGACGGATTCCCGGGTAGCCGTCGAACTTTTCGTTGTCGTCGGTAACCAGGTTGTGGTTGTTAGGACAGAACGCCTGGGTTACGACGATGAAAACGTCATCGACCTTTTGAATTGCCGAGGGCGGTGGCGGGACATCGGTGATCCTCACGTTTTCCTGTTCAACGTCCCGTTTTGCCATGGCGACCTCTTCGTCTTGGTGCAAATTGTTTCGGTATCTTGAGAACTAGTCCACTCGACGCCCTCAAGTCAAGGCAAACGAGCTAATTCTTTTGGGGCTTGCGAGCAGGGGGTGCAGAGAGTGTCAGGATGGTGGCTACTTGGGGTGTTGGCGAATGAGCTTGTTGTAAACGTGATTGCCCAGGCTGTCGATCATCAGGCGTTCCACCTTGGTTTCGATATCGCCGCGTCGGATCCCGTCCTCGTAAAGAAACTTGATCCCCATTCCGGGTGGTGTATCTTCCGTCGCCTCTTCCGGTGTGACGACCCATTGCACCTTGCCCTTGAGGACGATGGGCTCCTCGAGAGTGGGGATTTGGAGTTTGAAGAGAAACTCCGTATCGATATCCAGGGGTTTGTTTGTCTTTATGAACGTGCCGCCTCTGCTGATGTTCCTGGTGTAGTCCGCAAAAAACGTATTGAGGCGCCGATACTCTACCTTTAACTCTATGAGAGCCCGGGGGTTTCCTCTTCTATTGTCGTCATTATCGACCACAGCATTACTCTTTTCGCAGAAGACACCAAAAAAGCAATATATCTCATTTAGTACTTGGATATCCAGTCTGGCGAGATTTCCGGCCGAGAAACTGTCCTGATTTGACCGGAGCATCTAAATAGGACAAATACTTTCGCAATGAAACTATACGTCAAGACATTCGGCTGCCAGATGAATGTCCACGATTCCCGCCGGATCGAGGAGATTTTCAGATCTGCAGGTTACACCATGACCGTCGATCCTCGTGAGGCCGATGTCGCTCTTATCAATAGTTGCACCATTCGGGAGAAGGCCTGGCACAAGGCCATCTCGGAGACGGGTCGCCTCAGGAAGTTGAAGAGGGGGAGGCGCGACATCATCGTGGGGATAGTGGGTTGCGTGGCCCAGCAAGAAGGCGAGCGCATTTTCGACCTGATTCCCGGAGTTGATATGGTCATTGCTCCAGATCATTACGGACAGCTGGTCGAACTGGTCGAAGAAGTGAAGTTGCGGGAAGATACTCTCGTTCTGACGGGTTTTGATCGGGGACGCCCGGAGGACTTCTTGACCCCGGGGCCGGGAACGTCGAGGCGCGAGGCCACTGCATTCGTGACAATAATGAAGGGATGTCAGGAGCGTTGCGCCTATTGCATTGTGCCCACGGTTCGAGGTCCGGAGCGCCACAGACCGATCGAGGATGTGGAGTCGGAGGTCAGGGGCCTGGTTGCCAGCGGCGTTGTGGAGGTCACTCTGCTCGGCCAGAAGGTCAACGCCTACCAGAGCGGCGAAGTGGGTTTTGCGGAACTCCTGCGGCGCCTCGATTCAGTGGAGGGCCTCGAGCGGTTGCGCTTCACGTCTCCCCACCCGAGGCATATGACGCCGGATGTCACTTCGTCCTTCGGCAGACTGAGGAGTCTATGTGAGTCCATCCACCTTCCCGTACAGTCGGGCTCCAGCCGCATCCTCTCAAGGATGGGGCGCCGCTACAACGTGGAGGACTATCTGCTCGTTGTTTCGAAGTTGCGTGAGGCCTGTCCAGCTATAGGGATCTCCACCGATCTGATCGTCGGTTACCCGGGGGAGACGAACGAGGACTTCGCGGAGACACTCGCCCTGATAGACCGCGTTGGTTTCAGCGGGGCCTTCTCTTTTAAATACTCGCCTCGACCGGGGACAAGGGCTGCGAGCCTCGATGACGATGTGCCACAAGACGAGAAGGTTCGGCGCCTGGACGCGGTGCACGAGCGCATCGAGAACCTGGAGCGGCGGTGGAGAGGATCGATGGTCGGGACAAAGTTGGAGGTCCTGGTCACGAACGAGGGAAGAATGCCGGGGCAGGTCTCCGGGCGCGCCAGGAATAGCCAGATTGTCAATTTCGTTCCCACGGACGGAAGTACCATCGACGATCTGGTGGGACGTCTCGTGGAGGTGGAGGTGACTGCGGCTCATTCTCACAGTCTCGAAGGGAAACCGGCCATCCGATGACACCGAGGTTGCGAGGGAGAATGTTTTTTGGGGCGGTTGCGCTATACGTAGCGGCCATCTTTGTTCTCTCCCATATTTCCGGTTCGTTCTTCCAGGATTTCGGCCTGAAGATCTGGGACAAACTCATTCATGCGGTTGAGTATCTGCCAGTGGGATTCCTGCTGACCGGATGGCTCGCCAATTGGAAGCGTCCTCCACGTGGTCGTCTCTTTTTGATTGTCGTGGTATTCGCCATGGTCCTGGTTCTCGGCGCGCTGGACGAGACTCATCAGTTCTTCGTTCCCGGACGAACCGCTTCTGTGGGGGATCTTCTTGCAGATGTTGTAGGGGGAACGCTCGGCGCGATGATCGGTCTTGTCGTGTTCAACCGGTGGCGGTCTTGAACCACTTGGTGAACTCGATTCCTATGAGCATGAAGAGGCCGTCGAAGTTCTCGCCGGTGATCCAGGAGACATTTACGACCGGCGCGATCGAGAAGAACCGCGTTACCCGGAATTCGTAGAGGACCGCCAGGGCCAGACAGGCCGGACCGCCGCCGCCGACCTCCCAGTCGTTCTTTCCCGAGGCGAAGCCGAGCCCGATACCGACCGAGGGTCGGATCCCCAGGCCCTTGTACGGGTAGAAGGAGGCGTCGAGCATGAGTTCGAAGGCGCCGATGGACTCATCTTCCGATCTTTTATTTGTCAGGAATACCTGAAACCCGACAGCGAACCAGTCGGCGAAGGCGTCGCCTACTCTGAATGCCACTCCCCATGTGTGGAGAGGGCCGAAGCTGAGATCGCCATGGTCGTCGGTCTCCTCCGCCCATGCACGGGATTGAACGTAGGCCATGGTACCGCCCAGATATGAACCGGGACGACGCTTCAACTCGGAATTGTTGCGCCAGTCGGTGGTCTTCTTTTCGGACTTGGCCTCGGACCCTGCGTCCTTTGACGAAGCCTCGGCCTCCTCTTGCCCTGCCGCAGCCGTGGCAGCGTACAGGGAGATCAGGCAGGCGCTCAGCAGGCGAAAAAGCATCCTCGAAATCACTTTCCTGTCGGGCCGTTCAACGCGCACTTGTCGAGCGCGGCCTTCTGTTCATCTGTCAGCTCGGGCATATGCATGATGAAATCGCCGAATCGATCCCATTGGAACCCGTGCGGACGCCTGTTGGACCACCATATCATGCCAGCACGCCCCTTGATGTTGTCAAATGGAACCGATCCCCAGTATCTGGAGTCGTTGGAGTTGTCCCGGTTGTCCCCGAGCACGAAGACCTGATCGTCAGGGACCTGGATGGGTCCGAAGTCATCCTGCCGCCCGTCCGTTTCTTCCACGATTGTGTAGAGATATTCCCCGTGCTTCTCCATCCATAGATCCCCCTCGTGGTCCTCCCACTTGTCCCGGTAGTGGTTGAGGGAACGGTATGTGCGGGTGCCCACTCGGCACCTGGGGATCTCCTTTTTATTGATGAAGAGGACATCCTGTCGCATCTCCACCGTGTCCCCCGGGAGCGCCACTATGCGCTTGATGAAGTCCTTCCCGATCATCTCGTAATCGTCGAGGAAGTCCGGCAAGCGGGCCGTGGCCGGCGAGCCGGTTTGCTCCTGGAGGGAAGGCTTTACGAAAACGACGACCTCACCATGTTTCGGATCCGAGAAGCGAACCAGGCGCTTGTTGGTGAAGGGCAGTGAAATGCCGTAGAGGTACTTGCTAACGAAAATGTGATCTCCCACCATCAGCGTGGGCACCATGGACTCGCTCGGTATTTTGAATGCCTCTACCGCGAACAGCCGCAGGAAGACCGCGACCAACACCGCGACGCCGATGGATTCGAAGTACTCCCTCGCGGCGCTCTTGCGCGCGAACGGCATGTGCCGGTTGGATTTGTCCTCGAGCTTCTGCGCCAGATTGGAGATCTTGTCGTGGTCTTCCGAGTCGAGGGCTTTTTCGAGGGATCCGATGGTAGTGTTCAACTCCGTTCGCCCGCGTTCCGAAACCTTGTAGCCTTTCTTTTCAAGGATCTTCTTCACCCGCTTGAGGAGATGCGCGGCTGCCTTGGCCCTGTGGCCTCGGTTGAACGGGCTGTTTGGATCGTTGTCCCGCCAGAAGGGGAGCCTGTCTCGCAGTGAGTAGACCACCACCACCAGCACGGCGAAGAACGCCAGCACGTACCAGGGTTCAAACTCGTCCACGACCTCCAATCGATCAAGGATATCGATCACCACCCAGGACAGAACGAACGGGATGAGTACAAACCACATCAGGTACCAGAACTTGTACGCGAAGTATCGAAAATTCAAGACGGTTGCTCCTCGAAAGCGAATTGTGGTTTCTTATATCCCCCATGGGGGAGCGGTATCAAGAAGGAAACCGTTGTGCGGGGGTACTATTCCAACCTCACGTCCCTCTCACACACCTCACCCCCTGCCCCCTCTCCATCAGGTGGAGAGGGGGAATCGGCGTTCTCTCATTTTATGCTCCCCTCTCCGTTTACCGGAGAGGGGTCGGGGGTGAGGTTTGAGAGGGGGAATCACTGTGGCCTGATCAAGTCACAGTGTTTGTTCCCCCTCTATTTCGAGTAAAATTGTACGGACCGTGTCCAGGACATGGTCGAGTCGAAGTTCCAAGTCACCGGACCTGAAGCGCAACACCCGAAGTCCACAGTCCATTAAAAATTGCTCGCGCAAACTGTCGTGCTCCTCGCGACCACGATGAACGCCGCCATCGATCTCGATGATGAGACGATGCGATGGAACGAAGAAGTCGACTATAAACTGCTCAATGACTTGCTGTCTGCGGAACTTGACGCCGTTGAGGCGACGGCTGCGTACAGCCTGCCAAAATACTTCCTCGGAAGGAGTGGGGTTCTTGCGCATCTCTCGCGCCAACTCTATCAACTCACGTTTCGACACCTTGCCTCTATCCTATTCCATAGTCGCTATTTCCCATTTTATACGCCCATTTCCCATTTCTTTCTCCCCTCTCCGCTTGCGGGAGAGGGGTCGGGGGTGAGGTTCTCCGCTTGCGGGAGAGGGGTCGGGTGTGAGGTTTTCCGCCTCAACCCCTCGCTCATTATGTGGTGTTTGGCGATTACTCGATAATCGGGTCGGTGCCGGGCTCCACGGGCTGGGTGGACCACGTGAAGTTGTCGATGAAGGCGATGGAGTCCCAGGCGCAGTCGCCCTCGTCGTGGATTGAGAACGTGATCTTGAAGGTGGTTCCGGGGACAACCTCCCAGGTGGTGCGCAACCATCCGGTGGAACCGGAGACCCCGGAAATCGCAGGTTCCCAGCCTGAGCCGGTCTCGTCGCAGGGGTAAGAGGCGTTCTCGAAGAAGTTATTGTCAACCTCGACCTCCACGCCCAGATCATCGAACACGATATTGGTGGTCGATCCGCCGTTGAGGTTGGCGTCCTCCACGATCGCATAGAACGCATCGTTGAATCCATCGCCGATCCACTCGTCGTACTCCGCCGAACCGAACAGGGAGTCGAAGGAGAACCCGAGAGCGTTGGTGGGGGCGACGAGGGTCAGCTCGATCTGGGTGACGTCGCAAGATGCATAGGGGATGGAGGTTGTGGGGTTATTGCCCATGAAATCGGTTATGGGGTCCAGGGAAATATCGGCCATTCCCCCGCCCATGTCCTGCGCCTGATTTGGGTTGGACTGGCCCACCGGTCCGGAACTGATGACGGCCATCTCACAGCCGTTCGTGGGCAAGATGCACGTATTGGAGCCCTGGTGGGTGAGCGTGTCGAAGGCCACGTCGCCCCCCGAGGAGGTGAGGATCTTGCCGACGGAAAGGACGAACCGATTATCACAAAGGTCAAGAGCAGTTGTTAGATCCGCCTCGCTGTTGCCCAGTCCTGTGCAGTCGCATATGCCTTCTTCCTCGTCGGTATCGCCGTCGCAGTCGTTATCCACCAGATCTCCGGTGCCCTCGTCGCCCAGATCCTCTATAGCCATCGGGTTGACGAACTCGTTGTTATCGTCGCAATCGTCCGGAGGGCTGAACCCATCCCCATCCTTGTCGTTGGGGTCTACACCCGTATCCGTATCGGTGTCTGAATCCGCGTCGGTGTCAGTGTCCGCGTCTGTGTCTGTGTCGGAATCTGCATCCGCGCCTGCGTCACTATCGCGGTCGTCCGGGACATTACATGAGGCTACGCCGATGCAGAGCACCGACAACGCAACAAGGGTTTTGGCAAATAGCGAAAACATTATGACACCCTTTCGTGACGGAGAAATGTTTTCGTCTAAGTGTCAGCCGCCGCCAAAAATAGCTAAAAAACAATGGCCATTTTTTTACGATTTGGTTGGTTGCTTGCCGTGCGTTCCGATCCTCAATCTGTTGAGCACGAAATCTGATTGTCTTTCCTTGTAGCGCCGGTGTGAAGCGTGTCCCCGCTCGTTAGTTCTGTGGGTGCGGCGATCGAGGATTTGCACCTCGGCCCGGACGTAGATTATCGGGCGAGGAATCGGATTGATGCCGTCGGTGTTGTACGCGTTGTGGTAATCCCGGATCCGGAGGGGCATGTCCGCGACCCAGTGGACCACCTTGTAGTTGGGCGACGAGTGGGTGTTGGACATGGGCTGGAGGGAGTTCTCGATTTTTGGGTTCATCTGTGAACGCTCCACCAGGTCTGACAGGTGCTCGTTTTTACTACAGTACGTTCCGAAGGGCAGGAGGGTGTTGGTCGACTCTTTTCCCAGCACATAGTTGAAGGGGAACAGGTTTCTGCACAGGAAAGCGATGGTCGGAAGGACGTCATCCTTGGTGGCAGTCACCACCCGGAACCTCATTTTGTCGAAGAGCTGCGCCGAGAGGGGATCGTTCTTGGAGAGTAACTTGGTCACCATGCTCGACCGCTGCTTGCGCCCTCCCATGAACTCCACCACCGGAAGCTGATCGGCCATCATCTTGCTGACGGTCTTGTAGATCAACTCCTCCGCAGAAAAGAAGAGCGACTGGTCAGTCATCTCCAGGGCTTGCCTGGCCTCGCTCGCGTCGAAGTGATTGATCACGTGCATCGCCTTGAGGAGCGTGCAGGCACCGAGCTGTCGATGGCGGTTGGATAGATCGCTGGCTATCTCCAGCAGGTCGGGGAGTGAGGCGATTCGCAGCGGCTTTGGAATGGGGAAATCGTACTCCCGCTTGAGATAGGCGATGGCTTCATCGCGAATTCGTTCGACCATTGCCAGGTCCTCGGGGTCGTCCAGATCGAGGCGATGAGACCTGATCAATTCCTGTATCTCGTCACTCGTAAGGCTCAGCTTGACCCAATCGAGCACGCTTCCGCCCCGCAGAACGAGGCGGGCCATTTCGAGATCGAAAAGCGAAAAGCTGTCCAGATGACGATACTGCATCGGTTGGATTGTTGCGTTTGGGTTCACGTAAATAACTCTTGGAAACGAAGCGGAGGGCTAGATGAGAGGCTCAGGTCTTGTTGTTCGCCAGAGCTCTGCTCTCCTTTGGAGGGGGGCACTGTCCAAGGGAAATGGTGCCGAAAAAGATGCCGGAAACGATAAACAGCAAGAGAACATTACCCCACACGGTGCCTGTGCAGAGCGGAACCAGTGCTGCCAGAAGAAGAAGTGCGACAGGTGCGAGTTTCAGAATCATGTGGTTTCCTTTTCCGCGGCTCTCTCCGACACCGACTTACCCGTAGGACAATGTACCACTCAGGCCCGCCTTGTGTCAAATTTCATCTCTTGTAACGGGCTGAGCCCGACCTTGCAAGGGAAAAAGAAACCCTTTTCGAAAAAGGGATTCTTTCTGTGTGAAACGCCTTGATTTGACAGTGCGGGGAGTTTGGAATAACTGTGTCCCACGCGGTAGAATCAGGGACTGAAAACACACGAAACAATACGAAATGACAGAAAAAAAGCTACCCATATTACCTTTGAGAAACTCGGTCATGTTCCCGGCATCGGTGGTGCCCATAAATGTCGGACGTGAGAAATCGATAAAGATAATTGAGTCGGTTTCGGATACCGAGGAGCAGATCATCGGAGTGCTGAGCCAGAAATCTGCCCAGACCGAGGATCCCGATTGGTCCGACCTCTACAGGATGGGAACCATCGCCCGGATCCTCAAGGTGATCAAGCTGGGTGACAACAACTATTCGGTCGTCCTTCAAGGCGTTGAGCGATTTCAGATTGTGGAAGAGATCGACACGGATCCGTATCTTCGGGCCCGAGTGCTCACCATACCGGACGAGCCAAACGAAGACCTGGAGATCGAGGCCCTTGCGCAGAGCTTGAAGGAGACAGGAAGGCAGTTGATAACGTTGCTGCCAAACCTGCCCAAGGAGGCGACAGGGATACTCGATCACGTGACGGAGCCGGGCATCCTGGCGGATCTGGTCGCGTCCAATCTGACCGTGGACGTGGCGGAAAAACAGGAAGTCGTCGAGGCGGTGGACGTTGGGCGGAGGATTCGAATCTGCCTCAAGTTGCTGACCAAACAACTGGAGATGCTGAAGGTCAAGAAGGAGATCACCTCGTCCGTGCAGGAGGAGATGGGTCGCAGCCAGCGGGAGTACTTCCTCCGGCAACAGCTCAAGACCATCAGGGAAGAGCTCGGCGAAGGCGAGGACGACGAGGACGAGATTGATGAACTGAAAAATCGCATTTCGGATAGCGGCATGAGTTCGGAGGCCGAGAAGATGGCCAGCAAGCAGCTGAGCCGGCTTCGGCATATGCAGAGCTCCTCCGCCGAGTACACGGTTTCGCGTACCTATCTGGACTGGCTTCTGGAGATCCCGTGGAAGAAGGCCACGGAAGACAAGCTGGACGTTGACAAGGTGCAGGAGGTTCTCGACGAGGATCATTACGACCTGGAGAAAGTAAAGCGGCGTATCATCGAGCAGCTCGCAGTCCTCAAGCTCAATCCAAACAAGAAGGGCCCCATCCTGTGTCTGGTCGGGCCGCCCGGTGTGGGCAAGACATCCCTGGGGCGTTCCATCGCGAGGGCCATCGGCCGGGAGTTCGTGCGGATATCGCTGGGGGGGATTCGCGACGAGGCCGAGATTCGCGGTCATCGCAGAACATACGTGGGCGCGCTTCCCGGGCGGGTTATCCAGGGTATGAAGAAGGCGGGGACGGTGAACCCCCTGTTCATGCTCGACGAGCTGGACAAGCTCGGGGCGGATTTCAGGGGAGATCCGGCGTCGGCGTTGCTGGAGGTGCTCGATCCCGAGCAGAACAACTCCTTCTCCGACCATTATCTGGAGGTGGTGTACGATCTCTCCAAGGTGATGTTCATAGGCACGGCGAACACGCTGGCCACTGTTCCCCACGCCTTGCTCGACCGGATGGAGGTTATTGAGATCCCCGGCTACACCCGCGAGGAGAAGAAGCGCATCGCGTTTGGCTTCACCATCCCCAAACAGACCACCGAGCACGGACTCGACGAGGACAAGCTACTTTTCAAGGACGATGGGGTATACCGGATTATCGATTCGTACACCCGCGAGGCGGGCGTGAGGAATCTCGAAAGAGAGATCGCTGCCGTGTGTCGCTCCGTCGCTGTAAAGGT
Organism: Deltaproteobacteria bacterium; assembly: GCA_030595125.1. Classification (GTDB taxonomy): domain Bacteria; phylum Myxococcota_A; class Polyangia; order JAAYKL01; family JAAYKL01; genus JAUVAN01. Next base: position 1,137 of record JAUVDV010000040.1, on the reverse strand, counting down.
GGCGAAGGGGCAGGGGGACGGCGTGTTCGAGGCGAACGACGAGTTCGTCACGGAGGTCCTCGGGCCGGTTCGCTACGAGCCGGAGATGGCCGATCGTTGCGCGGTGCCCGGCGTGGCCACGGGCCTGGCCTGGACCCCAAACGGAGGAGAGATCATATTCATCGAGGCCACCAAGATGAAGGGTTCGGGAAAGATGACGATGACGGGTCAACTCGGCGATGTCATGAAGGAGTCAACCCAGACCGCGCTCTCTTACGTCCGGGCAAACGCGGTGAAACTGGGCCTGGATCCCGATTTCAGCGAGAAGTACGACGTGCACATTCACGTTCCCGCCGGAAGCGTCCCCAAGGACGGGCCGAGCGCGGGTTCGGCCATGCTGACCGCCCTGGTTTCACTGTTTTCGGACAGACGGGTAAGGCCCGACGTGGCGATGACCGGAGAGATCACATTGCGGGGGCTCGTGCTTCCCGTCGGCGGCATCAAGGAGAAGGTGCTTTCTGCCCATCGCGCCGGCATCAAGACCATCGTGCTTCCGGACCGCAACAAGAAGGACAAGCCCGATATCCCCGAGGAGATCCTGGAGGATCTGGATCTGGTGTTCGTGCACCGGATGGAGGAGATTCTGGACGTGACCCTGGAGAGCGAAAACGACGAGGCAAAGAGCAGTTGAATCCGGATCTCGACGGGAGCGAATCGCAAAAACCGTACATGGATGTTCCCGTGTTTTCACAGGAGGGTCCTATCCACCTCGAGGAGATTCTCGGGCGTGGAAGGCCGCTGGAGTTGGAGATCGGATTCGGCAAGGGGCGCTTCATTATGGAGCGTGCCCTGTATCGCCCCGAGGCGACAATCCTGGGAATAGAGACGAGGAGAAAGTGGGTTCACCTCGTCGAGTCACGTGCTCAAAAGAGGGCTCTAGGGAACGTCATCGTTCGTCACGGGGACGCCCGCGCCCTGCTGAAACGGATGCAGCCGGACCGGTGTTTCGAACGCGTCTTCATCAACTTCCCGGATCCCTGGTGGAAGGCGAAGCATGCCAAGCGGATGGTCGTCACGCAGGAGTTGGGGCGGGATCTTGTCAGACTGCTGGTCCCCGGTGGGGAGATCATGATCCAGACGGACGTGGATTTTCGCGCC
>JAUVDV010000152.1 GCA_030595125.1 Deltaproteobacteria bacterium | reverse complement strand
AATCGCCTACATTTTCGGCGATGATGTGAGTTACCCCGTCACCCTGGAAGATTTACAGGAAGCTGTTGCCAGGATAGCCCCGGCCGTGGAACTGCCTGACGTGCTCTTTAAGGATCTGCCCGATCTTGACTGGAAGGATTTGATTGCCCTCGACGTGGGTCCGCGTCGGGTAATTATTGGGGAGGTAATGGATCCCGATGAGGTGGATGTAAATACGATAACGGCTGAGGCTAAATATAAGGGCCAAATCGTCAGCCAGGGGGTTGCGACCAACAACATGTGGGATGATCAGTGGAGTGCGTTGTTGTTTCTAATCAAAAAGTTGCATTTACGCGGCTACCAGATCAAAGCAGGTGACTTTGTCATAACAGGTGCGATGAACCCGTTGGCCTTTATCGAACGCGGCAATTACAAGGTCGATTATGGTGAATTGGGAATGATTAAATTTAAAGTCAAGGGTCGAAAAGAGGCGCAAAACTAAACTTTTAGATGAGGAGAAAAAAATGAGAGCAAGTATGTCAAAGAAATCATTAATCATCGGTATCTTTTTTTTCATGCTTTTGCTCCTGGCGGGTAACGCCGGCAGCGAGACTGAACCAATTTATGCCGGGTGGACGGTGGGCACTTCCTGGGACGACGGATCCGGCACGAGTTACGGAACGATCCTGCGGTCGACCGACAGCGGGGAAACGTGGACCCGCCAAGGTGCCGGCCAGATCGCGGGTGTGGACATGGCAGGCGTATTCGCCGTGGATCCCTATACGGCCTGGGTGGTAGGTGATGTGGATAGCGGTTATGCGACCATCTATCACACAACCGACGGCGGCCGCACGTGGAAGCGAAAGGGGTCCTCGGATCCGGCGTCCGCGGACTATGTCCCTGATGTCGGTCTATGTAAGGTTCACGCCAGGGGCGACGATGTCTGGGCGGTGGGTAATCCTGGTGTGATCCTCCATACGAGCGACGGTGGCGCAACGTGGACGAACCACATCCCGGCCGGGTACGAGAATACCCTACTGCAAGGCGTGTACACCCTGGACGGCAAAACCGTGTGGGCAACCGGGGGGGCCGGCGAGGAAAATAACCATGCCGTGATTCTCAAGTCTACCGACGCCGGCCTGAATTGGACCCGCCAGAGCGGGTTCTCCCAGGCCTCCTGGGAGCACATCCTCGGTATTTCAGCGGCTGACGCGGACACCGCCTGGGCGGTGGGGGCAGACACGCAGGAAAATGGCTTGGTGCTGCACACCACGAACGGTGACGCGAGCTGGACGCACCAGTACACCTTGCCGTTCCAGGACATCAACGAGGTGTGTGCCGTGAGCACCTCGACAGTCTGGGTGGCCGCTGACCGCGGTATCTATTGGACCAACGACGGCGGCCAGAGCTGGGACAGCGCTACTGACTTACCGAGTGGTCTCGCCTATATGGGCATCTGTGCCGTAAGCGCTCAGAAGGCGTGGGCCTCGTTTTACCAGTCTGTTCTCGGAGGATGGATCGCCTACACGACCGATGGCGGCACCACTTGGAAGATAGTAGATCAGCTAAACGGTGAAGACCTGCTGGGCTTGTGGACCATTTCGTTTGCGACCCGGCCGTTCAACCTTGACGATATGATCATTTCGCTGATCGAGGATGTGGAAATGCTTGTGGATGATGGCTTACTGAATCAGGGTCAGGGCAACGCACTCATTGTGAAACTCGAGCATGCCCTGGATCGCCTGGCCGACGACCGTCTCAAGGCCGCAATCAACGCACTTGAAGCATTCTCGAATCAGGTGGATGCTTTTGTCCAAGGCGGTGTTTTGTCGCCCGAGATTGGACAAGACCTTTCCGATCAGGTGAACTACATTATCGAAATATTCCGCTTCCCCCTTTAGGGGCAAGGAGCCGATCTTTGATCCGGGGATTCGAACATGAATGACAGTAAGAAAAGCCTATGTCGTCACCGAAGAGCTTTCTGTGAGATTTTACTTTTATTTACAACCATGGCTTCATTTACATCGTATCTGCGTATGATTCGGGAAGCGATGACGGTCCGTATCGAAGCGTCGTGTGGCGAATTGGCAAGATGATTGCCGGCGCAGATGGTAACCCGCAGGTTAGACTTGGCGAGTATAAGAGATTAGCGAACCTGGATGGCTTGAAAGTCGAAAGTATTGCCGTCCGCGAACCAGGTGCAGGCGGCAAGCAGATATACGTCGGAACAGACGATGAACACTATGGCGGAATCATCCGCTTGCTTCCGGGCTTGCACTGAAACTAAGTCCAGAAATCTGAAACCTAACAACTGGCTAAACAAGGAATGGCAATGAACTGAAACTTAAAAACAGAAGGGTGTCCCCTTAACCCCAGAAGGGCGTCCCCATAACCCGATGCGTTGTCAATTGTTTCGAGGAGCTACGAAAAGGGAGGGAGATCATGAAAAGGGTCAGCAAGTTACTACTCGGCGGTACCTTTATCAATCGTTTCGACAAGCTACGAAAAGGGAGGGAGATCATGAAAAGGGCCAGCACGTTACTAGTCGGTGGTACCATTGTCTTTCTGTTCTCACTGTTTGCCTGGAGTACCGCTCATGGTCAGGCAGGCACAGATACGTTGTGGGCCGGCGAGGAGCTCCATGCAGGTGAGAACCTGATCCTGCCCGATGGAGGGCGGACGCTCGCCATGCAGAGCGACGGGAACCTCGTTCTCTATGGAAGAACAATCGAAAGGCGACTCTGGCAATCCGGAACGGCCGGCAACCCAGGCGCCTATTACAAGATGCAGGACGACGGCAACCTGGTGGTCCGCAGCGTGGCCGGCGAGGCACTGTGGGGATCCAACACTTGGGGCAATCCTGGCTCAGAGCTCGTAATGGAGGATGACGGCAATCTCGTGATCTACAGCCCACCGCGGCACGTCCCCCTGTGGCAATCCGGAACTGCCGGCAATCCGGGCGCCTATTACAAGATGCAGGATGATGGCAACCTGGTGGTCCGCAGCGAGGACGGCGGGACGCTATGGGCATCCGGGACATATGGCAACCCGGGCGCCGAGCTGTTCATTAAGGACGGCAATCTCACCATTTTCAGCGCACCCGTTGAGAAGCCTGTGTGGTCGTCTCAAACATCTGGTAATCCCGGCGCCTATTACAAGATGCAGGACGACGGAAATTTTGTGATCTACAGTTCGGACGGCACAGCGCTTTGGTGCACACACACCTCGGGCCATTCGGGTGCAAGAAAAAGGATGCGCGACGGCGAGTTGCAGGTTTACTACCCGGGCCGCTGCGATTGGGATTGGATGAAGATGAGGAGGGTATGTGATCCTGACAGGGTCTGGTGGCGATCCGGAACAGCCGGCGTCCCAGACCCGGAACTGCGCATGGAAGCAGACGGCAACCTGGTGATCAATTCCACGGCACCTACCGTCCTGTGGGAAACCGGCACCGGGGGACATCCGGATTCTGAACTGGTGATGGAGGAGGACGGCAACCTGGTGCTCTACAGCGCACTCGAGACGCAAGCCCTATGGGAGTCGGGGACAGCCGGCGATGACCATGCCGGCGCCGCGCTGGTGATGCAGGACGACGGCAACCTCGTCATCAAAACGCCCCCTGTGCGCAAGCCCATTTGGTTAGCGCATGGATACGGCAATCCCGGAGCTTATGCAATTATGCAGGCGGACGGCAACTTTGTGCTCTACAGCAAGGATGACAAGGTGCTGTGGGCGGCCGGGACGGGGCATCGATATAATCATCCCCCCAATCCCCACCTGAAGCTTCGGTCAGACGGAAACCTGGTGCTCTATTTCGATGACGAGCCCGAATGGGCCACAGATACGTTCATGCCCTGGATGGAGAAACTGGGGGACGCGATAGCCGATTTTTCGATCAGGGATCTGGCGATTCCGGGAACCCACGATTCGGGTACCTATGGATTGAACGACCGGGCATTCGCAGATGACGGCAATGTGGGGCGTTGGTTATTCGACCTCGACGGCTTTTGGCTATCGAATGTTGAACTGGATCTACATTGGGTAGAGCACCACACCTCCTGGTGGCCCCATATCCCCTATTGGACTCTGGACATCACCTTGATCCCCCATGCCAAGGAGCTAGACCTGTTCTCGACGACGCAGGGAAAGAGCATATATGAGCAACTGCAGAACGGCATGCGCTATATCGACATGCGGGTGCTTTATGATCATTACCATCTTTATCTGATTCATGTGCTGAAAGGGCCCAGTGTCTTTGCAGCAATCGATAGCGTGAATCACTATCTGCGCGAGAATCCCTACGAGATCGTGATCCTGGATTTCAACCATTTTTACACCCAGAACGTCTCGAAGAGCAAGATTCCGGACGAATGGAATCGCAAGCTCTATGGCAAAATCCTCAGTTCACTGGGCGATCTGATGATACCGCCTCCCGCTGATGTGAACGACCTTACCATGTACGACATCTGGGCCTCCGGAAAGCAGGTCATCGTCTTCTATGGCCAAGCCGCCCCTGACGATATTGATGCAACAAACTTCTGGCCAGGTGACAAGTTGAGGAGCGAATTTTTTAATCAGCAGTCCTGGTCGTCAGCTGCTGGAAAGGTCGGCCTGGAGCAGGCCATGAACGACGAGGCCAAGTGTGTTGTTAATCTGGAGACTAAGTGCAAAGACAAATACGCCGACAAGAGGCTGTGGGTCATGCAGGGAATCCTATCGTTTGATAAAGACGAACTCCGAAAGTATATTAAGGAAAAGAATTGGGCTGAACTTGCCGTGTGGCTGGGCGGAAATAAGAGCGCGGCGGGTTCGGTGAACGACCACGTGAGAGATTGGGCGCTCAACGGTGCTTACACTCAGCACATCAACATCCTGCTGGGTGACTGGGCAGCCGAATCCGATCTGATCAAAACCGCGATCCAAATCAATCTGAAGAAGGCCGGATTAGACCATCTGAATCCGGGCATAGAGGGTCTCCCGATAGATCTAACCGAACCCGAGCCAGTACCGTCCACGCCTCTGGAGGAGACGGTGGATACCATCCCCGTGGTGATACCCCCTCCCGATATCCGCCTTGAGGCGGACGGCGCATGGACCGGCGTGGACCTGGGCGAAGGATCGGCCTACGACTGGGTGGATGGATGGCTGGCAGCAACGCCTTCTGTCGGCAGCGGCCCCTTCTCTATCGGCACCCATGCCGTCACCTGGTCCTCGTCCGACATGGCCGGTGTGACGGGCACGGCGACGCAAAACGTCAGGATCGTGGTTCTTGAGCCCGTGGCGGACGAGACCGTCCTGTGGCCGCCAAATCACAAGATGTCTACGGTGACCATCCAGGCCAACGTCGTTCCCGGCCTGCAAGGCCTGGTCACGCTGTCGGCCTCTGTTGCCAGCAACGAACCGGTGGAAGGCCTGGGCAATGGTGATAGGGCGCCGGATTGGGGGGAGCCGGAGATCGATCAGGAGACGGGCATCATCCGGATCCCGCTTCGGGCCGAGCGCTTGGCGTACGGATATGGCCGTATCTATACGGTTACGGTGGTAGCTACCGACATTTTGGGCAATCAGAGCGAGGCGATCGTTCAGGTTGATGTCCCCCGTGACAGGTCTGACAAAGAGTAGGAGCAGACTGGTCCAGTTTCGGAAAACTGGACCAGTCTCCCGGCTGAGCCTGGAACTGAGGGGCTGCCCGTCCAACTGTCACGCTTCTGTCACGCCCATGGTGTATACTGGGGCCAGGAGATCTGTTGACCACAACGCTGGCTCGCCAGTACAACGCCGGACGTCGCGCACGCCGGGACTGCCCGCATTCTACGCGCCGCTGGAGAACGCTGCCAGCGGTGCGCGCAGGTGCTTTCAGGCCGGCAAGACCGCTCCGCCTTAAGAACGCATGACTTATCTGGAGCAATCCGCACAGGTAATTTATCAATCCAAAGATGGACAAAACACAAAGGTCTTCGATGCATTTGAATGGTTGGCTGCCATGTGCAGTCACATACCCAATAAAAGCGAACAAATGGTTCGCTATTATGGCTATTACAGGAAATAGGGACGCCCTTCTGTTTTAAAGTTCATTTTCTATCTGACATATGATATAAGTAATCCATGCCACGAAAAGCCCGCATTAATGCCCCCGGGGCCTTGCACCATGTCATTGCCAGAGGAATCGAAAAACGCGATATTTTTTGGGACGTTCACGATCGTAACAACTTCCTGGAAAGACTGGGCACAATCATAGACGAGAGCGGCACACGCTGTTATGTTTGGGCGTTGCTACTCAATCATTGTTACTTACTTTTCGAAACAGGCCTTTCTCCAATTGCCACGGTAATGAGATCCGCCTGAGGCGGACTGACAGGTTATGCCGTCACCTTCAACCGAAGACACCGGCGCCACGGCCATCTCTTTCAAAACCGCTACAAGTCGATTCTCTGTCAGGAAGAAGTCTATTTCAAGGAACTGGTCCGATATATCCACCTCAACCCTTTGCGTGCCAAAATTGTTAACGACCTGAAGCAGTTAGACACCTATGCGTTCTGTGGTCACAGTGCTTTGATGGACAGGGTCAAACGCCCATGGCAGGAGGTGAATGAAGTGCTGGGTATGTTTGCTTTCAACGTTCCATTCGTGATTGAATATGCCGAGTCCGGTAATCATGATCGCAATGTTGGGTAGATAAAGATTAGATTTGTTTTGCCAATATGGCAGATCTCCTATATCAGCACGTCACCATATGCAGTGCCAATCCGCCTTTTGAAGTTTCCTTGTACTTCGTAGACATGTCTCTTCCTGTTTCAGCCATGGTACGTATGACAACGTCAAAGCTCACAAGATGATGGCTTGGAATCT
>JAUVDV010000039.1 GCA_030595125.1 Deltaproteobacteria bacterium | reverse complement strand
CGTAGATGGCATGTCTTTTCTCCATGCCAGATCTCAACGCCAAGAAGAGACTCGAACCCGCTCGTTGAAAAGTCAAAATTTTGGAGGGTTACCAAAGAAAACAACGCTTAAGTTGACAGCGGTAGTCCCTGTGCCCGCCCTTGCAATAAAGAACCAGCGCCCGGATATAGATCCCCATTTATACAAGTAGTGGTACACTGGCCAAAATCCAACACAAAGGAATGAACCATGAAACATTCAATAATGCTGCTCATGGCTGCGCTGCTCAGCCTGGGACTGTGCAGTTGTGGTGATGATGGTAATAGTACTCAAGACGCAGGGGGCGATACCGACACCGATGCCGACACGGACTCCGATACCGACACGGACTCCGATACGGACACGGACACCGATACCGACACGGATACCGACACGGATACCGACACGGATGCCGACGCGGGCATGGATGGAAGTACGGACACCGATACCGATACGGACACGGATGCCGACGCGGGCATGGATGGAAGTACGGACACCGATACCGATACGGACACGGATGTCGACGGGGGACCGGATGGAAGTATCGATCCATACATCGACATAGTGGTCTACTCATTCGATGACAGCGTGACTACCTTCACAGAGACTCCGACATACCTGGCGACTGGAGTCGCGTCCACGGACATGGACACTGCGGACGGCTCGTACACCGACTTCGTCGGTAACCCGGGACGCGCGATTTCGGACACCGGATGGAACGATACTATCGCACCCAACTATTTCTACTTCCTCGTCACGCCTCCCGCCGGTGGGTCCATCACGCTCGACGAGTTTCAGTTCGACGACCGTAGCTCCCCCACCGGCCCCACCGATTGGGCGATCGTACTTGACGACGGCTCGGGTCTTGTTATTGCGGAAACCGGAACCACTCACACCGCCTTCACCGCTTCGCCCATGAACACAGTAGATCTGAGCGCGCTGGCGGGACCATACACCGTACCTGTCATTTTCTTTGTGGGAGCGTCCGGAGCCTCCGGCCCCGGCGGAACCTGGAGAGTCGACAATATCGTCGTTAGAGGGACGGTAACGCCGTAGCGACAAACGGCATACGGTTCAGAGGACAGGGGGTCAACCTATATGTCAAGTGAAGGGTTTCGACCCAGGATCTCTCCCGAATATCTTCTCACCGCCAGCAGGCGTAGGAGTACTCCTCGAACGACTCGTCCTCGCCGTTCCGGTCGATGCGTTCGTGCTCAAGCAGGTTGCCGACCCGGTCGTGGCTGTACAGGTCGCGCTCGAGGTCCGCGCCGCTCACGAAATCGACGACCTGGACCTCCTTGAGAAACCCGTTGCCGTCGTACGCATGCTCCCACCGTAGATCAACGCTATCGTCATTGTCCCGGTCGACGAGCACGTCAGTGAGCACGCCGTCCGCGTCGTGCTCGTAAACGTAGACGTTGTCCATGCCGTCGTCGTCCTCGTAGTCCCCGTGGCCCTCGGTGGAGTCGCCGTAGACCCGCCGCACCGCTAGCCGACCGAGATCGTCGTGCTCGTAAGACGTCTCGGTGAGCATGGTGGTCTCGCCGAAGATCGCCGCCCAGTGATACTCCTCGTGCTCGAGCCGGCCGCCGCCGTCGTAATGGAAGTAAGTCAGCGATTTGAGAACGTACTTGGACTCACCGTACTCACCGGTCTCGATCAGAGCGCCGTCCGCGTCGTACGCATGCTCGACAAAGTTGTCCAGCCAGTCGTCGCGGAAGGTCTCCTCCCGCACCAGTAGACCCGCGTCGTCGTAGATGTAGTCGGTCCACTGATCGACGCCGAAACCATAGATCAGCACCTGGCGTTCGAGCCGATCCCACTCGTCGTACTCGTAGCGATACGACCAGTAATCCCACTCCTCGTCCCAACGTCCGTGCTCGGAGCGGCACGGGCCGGAGAAGAGATCCAGCGGTCCGTCGCACGAGCTGCCCGCGGTGAGCAGGCAAAGCGCGCTGATGATGAATAGCTTGCGCATCGTCATGCTCTCTTTGGCTGTCCGAGCCAAAAATCCGGCTGTCTCTCATCTCATCTTACGATATAATACCTTCAGGAGGGGCAACTTTAACTACCTGGCGGCGATGACTTTCTGCGCCCTCGGTTTGAGGGTTCCCTTCTTCTCTGAAACGGAGAATTTCTCACCATCCCACACGATGGAGACGAGTGAGAACGAAACCGCCCGGCGCAGCGGGGTGGAAGCAATTTCAACAGTCAGATCTATATCCTTCGAAGGCTTTCGCCCGAGATCGACCATCACGAGCCCTGTCTCCGGGGACTCGACCAGATCCGAAACGGTGTAGTCTTCCTTGCCGCGCCTGGCGACGAGCTTGAGGTTGGCATCGAAGTCCTCCCACACCAGCAGAACCAGGGTCATTGGATCCGAGAAATTCCGGGTGCGCTTGAGGCTTCGCTCGAGAGCCTTCCTCTGATCCCCATCGGCCACCATCATCATCCTGGCCAGCTTGATCGCCGAGTGCAGCCTGGCCCATCTCCTGGGATCCGCAGGCCCGGTCTCGCCCTCCCCCGCCGCGACCCTGCGCTCGATGCGCAGCGCCTCGTCCACCTTTCCCATGCCCGCGGCCGCCATGGCCAACCTGAGCGAGGCCTCCGGGCTATCCTCGAGCATTGCCACCAGAGTCCTGTACTGCCTGTATGCCGCCTCGTACCATCCGTGGCGCAGGAACAGATCCCCCAACCGCGCCCTTGCCGACGGATCGGTTTCGTTGAACTCCACCAGCTCGGAACAGGTTCTGCGCGCCTCGTCCTTCATCCCCACCTCGGCCTGTAAATCGCACAGGGTTCCCAGCACCAGCGGCCCGGCCTGCTCGTCCCTGCGCAGCCTGGACGCAACCGCCCGCGCCTCCTCCACCTCGTCCAGGTCGAGCAACAACTCGATAAGCAACGCCCTCCCGGCTGGATCCTCCGGGCTGTGCTCGAGAATCTTGCGCAACTTGACCAGGCGCTTTTTGGGCGACTCCATTGCAGCCAGACCGCGCCTTACCGAGTACCAGTCAATAGTGGACGGCTCGTACAGGTGCATGGTCATGTCCGGATCAAGTGTCCGGCGAATGATCCGTTTGCGCAGATACTTCTGCAGTTTGGGATAGCTGTCGAACAGGGCGAGAAGACCGTAGACGTCGCTCGGAGTCTGCACTCGCCGCTCTATCATGGCGAGCAGCTCTTTTCGATGCTTCCACCGGGGCAGCTCGCACTGGCTTCCAGCGTCGAAGAACACCGCAGCCAGGCGCTGGGTCGAATCGGCCCTCGCCAGTCGCAGCTGCCACAGGAGCCTGCGCTGAGACAACGGCCTCCGCGAGGCGTCCGAGCATACTCCCCTGGTGAACAGGTTCTTCACGGCGGGTCTCGGCGCCGGCCTCGCCGCTATCGCCTTCTCAAGGATCTCCTCCACCATCTTCTCTCTGGATCTGGCCTCTTTCCGGGCATTCTTCTTGCCCTTGCCGGTTCCCAACTTGCTCAGAACTTCGCCGCCGGTCACTGCGCTGGGCTTCGTGTGGCGCGTTCTGGTCCATCCAATGTTTGCGTCATCGACCTTATCTTGCAGCGGACGATTCGCCGTCACGCGATCCAACGTTCTTTTCCCACTGATCGAACCTGTGCCCATGCCCTCCTCTCTCTTGGCTTTCTTCTTGACTCGCCTTGCGGCTCCACTTTTCCCTCTCATTCCACCACCGTACGCAGCGGAACCACTGGCGTCGACGGTCGTCACCGGCGAAGGTGCGGCCCTCGGCGCGGGGGGCGGCTCCGGCATGGCAGCGGTCTCGGACATGCGAACATCCCGGCTTTTTTCTTGCCGATAGTGTCCGGCCTCATCCTTCCAGTACTCCCCATCTTCCTCCTCCATCACAACGTCCTCGTCGTAGGATTGCTCGTTGCCCACGGCCCCGGGCTGAGAGACCTGCGCCATGACCGTGCCTGTACCCAGGGCGTCGAATCCCGCCCACGTGTGATGGCGTTGTCTGCGCGTTATCCCGGCCTCGTAGTAGGCCTGGTCGCTCTCCAGGACCAGGAAGGACGTGTACGGAGTCATCAACGCGTAGCTCAACCCCAGGGAGATAATGGTGCCGCGATTCGTAACGCGACCCTCGCCCATCAGCCGCTCGAGGTACATACGGGCCCACAGGGACGGGACGTATCCGTGTTCCTCCCCTCCTGCCACCTCCGTCTCGTACTCGCGTTCGAACGGCTTGCCGGCGAGCCGCCCGTTGATTTTTATTTTCTCCGGCAGCTTGTGATGAGTCCGGGCCAGAAGGACAATCTCCTTGCCCTCGGAGACCTTGCCCGCCACCGTGGCGAACGACTGGTCCAGCCCCGCTCCCGCGTCGATCTCCAGATCGGTGATGGTCGGCGTTTTTACCAGGCCGACAAAACGGATCGCTTCCTGCACGGTCTGCTCGGGAGTATCAATGCGGAACGAGCGACCGCCGCCCATCCTGGAGAGCCGCTCCAGCAGGGAGTGATTCGCCTCGGCGCCCACCGCGATGGTGAACAGACGCGCCCTTGAGCCCCCAAGGGATCGACGCAGGCGCTCGGCCAGTTCCATGGACGTGGTCTCCCCGACGGTGGGACGCCCGTCGCCCACATACACTACCGCCGGTTGCTCCGCCTCGTGAACCAGCCCCAGAGCCACGCTGAACATCTCTCCCAGATCCGTCGCGCCGGCCGAGCTGACCTCGGACAGCTTCTCGGTGGCCGTGGAGACGTTCTCCTCGGTGGCGTTGCAAAGCCCGGTATCGGGGAACACCACTCTGGGTGTGAGGTCGGAAGCGACCACCGCGAACCGATCCCCGTCGGACAGCGCGCGCAATATCGCCTCCGCCGCGTCCGACCGGATCTGGCGCTCGGTCTGGCCACCTCCCGCAGATGTATCCAGAACCACTACCACATCCCCGGGCACTTCCTTCACGGCGGCCCAGTCCACATCGGGAGCGTAACGGAGCATCACAAAGTCCGCCTCGTTGCGCCCGCTGGAATAGCGAGCCACGCGCAGAGGATCGACTTTTTCCACGGGCCTCAGTTCAAGCAGGAAATCGGATCGCGGCACGAACCCGGAGCGCCGCATGGAGATCATGGAGGAGTCGTCCTCGACCCGGGCGTCCTGCAACGTGGCGATCTCGTAGTTTTCACCCTCGTCACCCAGGATCACCTGCAGAGAAAACTCCTGGATGCGCTTCTCGCCCTCGCCACCCATTGGATAAATGTAGCGATAGATCCCGTCCGCCAGCGGGAGGAACTGTGTATACGACAGGACGACCCGCCGCTCCCCGGACGCGGGAATGGGATAGATGCGGGCTCTGAACGTACGTCCTTCCACCCACTCGAGCAGGGCCGGATCGAAGTCCTTCTGGATGGCTTCCTCATAAGCCTCGGCAGCCTGGTTTCGCTCGGTCATCTCTCCTTCGACCAGGTATCCGTTCACCTCGAGGGCAAACCTCTCCACGGAAGCTCCCTCGGGAACGGTGAACCAGTACCACCCTTCCACGTCGGAGCTAGAGGGGTTGAAGAAACGCTGGTCCACGGTGGTGTGGGCGATTCCGTCGCGGATTATTGCCCGGACTTCCTGGGTGAGAATATGGAGTTCCTGGGGAGCGGAGCCGGGGTTGGCGCGATCGATCCCGTAAATCCGTCCCGAACCTTTTCCCCCTCTTCCAACCGAGAGTTCCCGATCGGCCATCCCGCCGGTCCAGTCCTCCCAGAACCCCACGGGCTCGACCACGGGAGCCCCTTCGCCGACGCTCACGGTCGCGCGCTCGCCGTTCTGGACCTCTTCCCTTCCATGAGAAGACGCGACCACTGCCAGCCCCCGGGCCACGTAGACCTGCACTCCCTTGTCGTCTAGAGCCAAGTCGAAACCCGCGCCGGACGCGGTTATCGTGGTATCCGAAACTACGAACCGGCGAAGATTTTCCTCATCGACCGGCACGTCCGCCCACAGCTCACCGCTTTTCAGGGTTACCGAATCGTTCCCGATCAGGATCTCCGTGCCGCCGCGCATGAACACGCCTGTGCCGTCGCCTAAGCGAACCAGGGCGCGGGCGCCGTCCCCGAGGCTAATTGCCGCTTCTTCGGGCAACATCGCCCCGGTGATCAACCTCTTTTTTTCAGAGTCCGTGGCCAGCCAGACGTCCCCGGCGGCCAGCTCCACCCTCGATCCGAGGGGCGGCACCAGCTTGGGAGCCGGCGGCGGCGTTCCCCCGCATGCCGTGAAAAAGAGCGCAACAAATAGTGATAATGACAGGAGCCTTATGGGGTTTCTTTGCATCGGATTCCTCCGTTAATTGTTATCGAAGGGCGCATTATACACTTCAACCGGGGCGAAACATATCAAATGCCCCGGGGTCAGCCCTTCGGATAATGAGGTTACGTTTCGGAAGGCCCGTGGATCTTTTTTGGGGGTATTATGTCAACCGGCGGCGCTTTGGTCGCGCGGCTTTGAAAGGAGTTCGGCGACCAGCGGTTTTTCATGAGTGAGCTTGCTTACCTGTATGATTGAAAAACCGAGGATTTCTCCTCGTTCGTCAACGCGCTCCATCACGGCATCGTTGTCGGTCTCGCGCATATATCCCGGTTGGTCCGAGAAACGAACCTCCAAATAATCGCCCTCGGCATCGAACCAGATTTTTATTCTGTCGGCTTTATTAAGGGCCATATCTGCTCGCCTTTCTTCGGCTTGTCGGTCAGGTAAGCCTCCACGATCATGATCTCCTTTTCCGTCCTCACCGAACGGTGGGCAGGATTCCGATGGGTTCGGGTTCGGGGCGATTCCACGCTCTGACGAACGGCATGCCGTCCACCCGGTCGCGGCGAACGGCTATTACCTTCCGGGTATCGAGCGCCGGCGTTTCCTCCGCCACGATGGTGATGTAGTTGAGCCCCTTTTTGATCTCCACCTCCGCAACGAACTCGAGCTCCCTCGGGTTGTCGGGATCGGTGTTGGGCTTGAAGAAGACCTTGGAATCTCCGACGTAGATGTAGATATCGCGAACCCTGCTCTCATCGGTCGCGCGGCCCGTGAGCCTGATGGTGGATCTTCGCACCACTGACTCGATCTCGTCGAGCACAAGAGCCGGGGGCGCGTTGATCACCAGCGTGGGCCGGATCGCTTCGGGGAGTTCTCCTGAAGGGTCGGCAAACGACTTCGCGGACACCCACCCGGGTCGTCCTTCGGCGATCTCGATTCTGTAGAAATCACCTGTCTTCGCCGAGATCTCGACCGCACCCTTCCCCTCCAGGATCGCGACAACACGCGCATTCCCCGCCGGCGCCTCGCGAACCTCCACGGAATCCTCCAGCGCCGCAAGCGTTCGAGGCTCTATCTCAAGCACCTGAATCGGGGGCGTTATCTCAAACGTGATTTTCTCCATGGAGTACACCTTGAGATCCAGATCCATTACCGCCAACTCGAACCTGGCCACATCCCTCTTGAACGTGGGCTTGACCTCGAACTCGAACACCACCTGCTTTTGCTCACCGCTCGACATCTCACCCGGTTTCCCCCGCCCCTTCAGGAGAAACACTTCCTTGCCGGAGAGGCTCTTGAGCGTGGCGTAAGTGGACATCGCCTTGCCCTCTCCTACATTGTCAATGTCCACGAGCAACTTGACCTTCTCACCCGCCTGCAAAAATCCGTCCCCGTTTCCCGTATCCGAATCCACCATCTGGATGGAATATGCGAACCGGGGAGCGGGCAGCTCCTGCAGCCTGAAACGCAGCGCGGTAGAGGGCAGCGTGCGCATGAGCGAATCCTCGAAGGTGATCAACACGTCATCGGTCTGAGACTCGATATCCTTGGGCACCTTGAACTCGAGTATCCTGGAAACACTCTCCGAAGGGCCCAGCCGACCAAAGGCCAACTCTCTGTCGGCGAGGGCTCTGAAATCGGAACGGGTGGTGGCCAGCAAGCGGTAGAGTGTGCCCGGCCCGTTGTTGGTCAACGTCACCTCGAGTTTGGCGGAACTGCCCGCCACCAGATCGTCCTGCCCGGAGATCCTCACCGAGGCCGCCAGGTCTACATTTCCGTCTTCTCTTTCAATACTCCAGTCGATGCCCAGCTTCTTGAGAGAGGCCTCGAGCCGGCTCTGCTCGCGCTCGTTTCGAACAGTGAGCACACTATCGAGCGCGTCCACGTCCACCGACGAACTCTTCTGGGATATCATTTCAACAACCAGATCCCGCGCCAGGTTGATTTCGAAGTCGGGCTCGAAGGGCAAGTCTTCGTTGATATCCGGCGCCCCGGCGCCTTCCGGCTTGTCGTCCGCGCCCGGCTTCTTCTTCACCTCTGGAGGTTCCCAGAGATATCGCACGGTCGCCGATGGACGCCCAACGCGCATCGACGCGGTGATTTCCTCCTCCAGATGATGATCGAGATCGCTCTCGCGATAGCCCGCCTCCACCTTGAGGTCCAGCATCTCCTTATCAGCCCTCATGGGCAGAATCTCCACATGTGGAACGACGCCGACCGACTGGATCGAGATGTCCCCCGGAGTAAGATACTGGGCCGTGGTCAACTTGAGGGCCGAACCGTCATGGTAGTCGTACAGAACCTGAACCGAGCCCTTTCCGAACGTGCGCTCCCCAGCAACCAGCGCCCTTCCCTGATTCTTCAGCGCGCCCGCTACAATCTCCGAAGCACTGGCGCTGCCGGAATTGACCAGCACGACCACCGGATAGGTCACCTCGTCTCCCGTGTCCTTCGCGCGCCGGATGTCCCGGTCGGTCGGCGACTGGCCGGCGGTGGTCACAATCACACCCGCCCTGAGAAATATGTCCGAAACTTCAATTGCCGCCTTCAGCAGTCCGCCCGGATTGTTGCGCATGTCGAGCACCAGTCCCCTGGCGCCTTTTTGAGCCAGCCCTCCCATGTGCTCCAGGAGATCCGCCGCAGTGTTACCCTGAAAGTCCTTTATCCTGACGTAGCCGACCCTGCCGGACAACATCTCGGACTCGACGCTCCGCACCTGGATGATCGCGCGAACAATCTCGATGGCGCGTGGCTCCTCCCACTCCTTGCGCAGGATCCACAGAACCACCGACGTTCCCGGCTTGCCGCGCATGAGATTGACCGCATCGTTCAGCGCCATGCTCACCGTGGAGGTCTCCCCGATCTTCACGATCTTGTCTCCGGACTTGAGGCCCGCCTTGGATGCCGGGGTCCCGTCGATGGGGGAGATCACGGTGAGCGCCCCGTCCCTCAAGGAAATGACGACTCCCAGTCCTCCGAACTCTCCTTGTGTCTTGTCCTTCATGTCGCGGTACATGTCCGGAGGCAGGAGAGCCGAGTGAGGATCGAGAGTCTCCAACATGGAGCTTATCACCGCGTACTCCACTTCTTGAAAATCAACGTCGTTGTCTGAAACGCCCTTTTTCACGAAGGCGAACATCTCCCTGATCTGCTGGAGCATCACCCAGGGGGAGTTGACGTCGCCCAGGTCGAAGTGCTTCGCCGAGGCGCCTAGCATCAGCACCAGATCGTCGCCTTCTTCGCGAACGAGCACCTGCGCGATCTTGCGCTGCATGCCTTGCATTGCAGCCACCAGCATCTCACGGGGCTTCACGCGGGACGGATCCAGGTAGTGTTTTTGAACCAGGTTAATGGTTCTGTAGGTTGTCCGAAGATCGGTGCCCTCGTAAGGAATCTCGTCCATCGAGGATCTGTTCTCGACAAATCGAATCTCGGGCGCCAGATCGAGCCCACCGCGGCGGTCCTTCACAATGATGAGGCCCACAGCCAGCGTGACGACCACGCCCACCAGAATAAAACCGACAATTCCTGTCTTGTTTCGCAGCATCCAGGGAAACTTCAGTCGGACTTCTTGTCTTTTTTCTTCTCGCGCATTCTCTCTACCTCCAAATCAATAACCTCTGCGCCCCGCTGTACTGTCACCACCGCCACCGATCCGACCGGACCGTTCATGGCCGCCAACACCTCACCCAGAGACACGCTGGTAAGATCCGCCCCATCCACTGCGAGAACCCTGTCGCCGGCAACCAGCCCCGCCGTATAGCTCTTTGTCCCTCGAGGAACGTCGAATACAGTGGTCGTATGATCGTCAGGCCTGTACTTGAACGTGGCATCCACCGTCCCCATCCACTTGTCCGATGCCCCCGAACAAGAAAGCAAGATCATCGCCATTGTCGCAGTCAACAGGACACAATAAAACCAGTTTGATTTTTTCTTTCCAGTCATGAACAGGATCTCGTACAGTTGTAATGAGATAAATTCAATAGAAACCGTTTGGAGGGACCCTGCGGATGTTTAAAAAATCCATGCTGCTTATCATTTTTTTGATCGCTTCGGGCTGTACGAAGGACAAGGGGCCCGATCCCTGGATGGACAGTGGAATCGATTCCGGAACCGACACGGACACGGATACGGAAAGCGAATCCGAATCGGACACCGGCGAAAACGAAACGCCGCCAGATCTACCGTCGGATTGCTCTGCAACGTCGGTCAACATCGAGACGAGCGGAACCGGGGACGGCAGGGCTCCGTCCGTCGCGCACAACAGTGAAACGCTGATGACATGGGCGTACGATGATGCGGGAGTGGCCGTTCCCGCCAACTGGCGGATCCAGGCTGCAACCTTCGCGTCGGACGGCGGCGTGTCCGTACAGCAGCCCATGTCTGCAACGATCATCTCAAAAGAACCCAGCATGGCATCGCGCGCCGGTACTTTCGGCGCCGTCTGGCTGGACAGCCGATGGGACACTGCCTGCACGGCGAATCTTCAAAACAACTGCTACCTGGACATCGCCTTCATGCGATTCGATCCCTCGGGCATTCCCGACAACACAACGCCTTTCCGTATCACAGAGGTTGCAAACATTCAGACCCGCCCGGCAATTGTCGGCACGGATGACGGCTGGCTGGTGGCCTGGTTGCAGCTCGACACCGCCGATACCGGCACGATGATGGCCGTTGCCCTGCCGGCGACCGGAGATCCCGGAGGTTCGGTACCGACACCGATCCAGGTCTCCGATGTCGAGGGCGTGAATCTCCCGGGTATCTCCATCGCAGCCGTTGGAACGACCGCCGTGATCGTCTGGCTCGCGGAGGGCCAACAGGAGATTATGGCCAGAAAACTGAACCTGGACGCAACAACCTCGGGTGATGCCTTCGCCATCGATGAAGGGTTGTCGGTCATCGGGCCGGCGATCGTGGCGGGAGCGGACGATTTCCTGATTTCGTGGAGCCGTAGAACCGTCGACGATTTCGAGGTGTACACGAGAATATTGGACGAATCCGGTTCCCCGACAGGAGACATGAACCGCGCCACCTGGACCGTGGACAATATCATGGGGTCCCGGCCGGCCTGGAACGGATCTTCATTTGCGCTTCTCTGGCTGAGCAACCGGGACAACGGCGCGCAGGAGTGCTACGACCCCGCTTGCGAAGATCAGGTGTTCGTGGCCGAACTCGATGAGCTGGGAGCCCCGCGCACCGCCGCTGTCCAGCTCTCGAATAACCCAAATCCATGCGCATTTCCGGCGCTGTCCTGGGACGGCATCGGCTGGACGGCGTTGTGGGAGTTGCGCCGGAATATGCGACAGCAAATCGTTCGTGGTCAGATGACTTGTGGGCTGTAAAAAAGTGGGCTGTGACTTGTGGGCTATAGATGATAACGTACATTGACACCAGCGCGTACACGGTTGTAGGTTGTCTAGCTTCTAAACACTAGTCTCGGGCAGGGGAATTACTGGTTTTATGTTTAAGCTTGTCATTTGTGACGATGAAGGCAAGACGACTATCGTGCCGTTGATACGGGACGAGGTCACCATCGGTCGCAGGGAAGGCAATACGATCCGATTGACGGATCGCAACGTGTCTCGAAACCACGCCCGGCTCGTGCGCGAAGACGATGACAGGTTCGTGGTCTACGACCTGGGAAGCGATAACGGAACCAAGATAAACGGAGATCCGATCGTCGATGCCTCCAGGGTCATTTCCTCCGGCGATCAGATTTACATTGGCGACTACAATCTCTCCGTTCGCACCGATGTTTCCGACGGTGTGCCCATGGGCCGCCAGATGGCTGCGGGCGACAACGCGGGAATCGGCAAGGTGACCACCCACGCCCGTCTGGTCATGGTCGAAGGTCCGCACCTGGGCCTGGAATACGACATGACTCTCAATCTGTACGTCATTGGACGATCAGATGAAACCAACATCAATATCAACGATCCATCCATCTCAAGAGCACACGCCCGCCTAGATGGAGATGATCACCAGTGGACCATCTCCGACCTCGACAGCATCAACGGAATCTTCGTCAACGGGGCCAGGCGGGACGATTACGTGCTGAAATCTGCGGATATCATCGAACTGGGTACCGTGCGCCTCAGGTTCGTAGCGCCAGGCGAACCGTACGAGTTCGCCCCCGCTACCGGCGACTCCATCGAGCCGGGCTCGTCCGGAAAATCGAACAAGCTCTTCCTTGGCCTCGGAGCCCTGGCGGTCCTCGCGGTTGCGGTCATTCTCCTCGTCGTTTTCCTCGGCGGCCCCGATGGCGACGCCGACGGCGATAGCGACAAGGACGAGAATACCATCACCGACGGCATGGGGTATGAGGAACTTGTCGAGGCCGGCAAGGACAAGATGCAGGCGGAGGATTGGGCCGAGGCCGCGAGAATGTTCGCGCAGGCCACCAGCCTCAAGCCGGAGAGCGAGTCGGCCCGGGATTTCAAGAAGACGGCCCTCGCGGAGATGGATGCCCAGTCCGCCCTCATCGCCGCACTCTCCGCCCAGGAGACTCGTGACTGGAAAAAGGCTGTGGACTCCCTGTCCAAGATCCCGCGATCGAGCCACTACTACGACATCGAACAGCTACGGATAATGTCAGGCAACCTGTGCGAGGAAATGCTGGAGACGGCTCGCTTCATGTCCCAATCGGGGAACCTGGCGCAGGCGAAAGCGGTCCTCGTAGAAATAGGAGAAATCCCGGAGGTCCCGGATGACTGCATCAACAAACGAAACGCCCTGAGCAAGACCGTGGACAGGCGTGGGACCGCCACCGTCGGGCATCCTTCCACAGGAGCGGGGATACCCAAGCCCAAACCCGTGGACCCAAATCCCTACAAGACCTCACCGACGCCCAAACCGGCAAAGAAGAAGGGAACCGTCAACCCCTACGCCGACAGCACCCCTTCCAAAAAGAAGAATCCAAAACCCGCTCCGGAAGAACCGGATCCCACCCCACCCCCGTACACTCCGCCGCCGTCCTATCCCTCGTCCGGTGGTCAGGTCAACGACGCGGAAAGGCCGCCCTCACAAAAGGGGCCAAAGAAGATCACCTGGTAACTGAAAAAGGCTCTTTTTACGCAACCAACGGGATCCTTATGGAGAACCGCGTCTCCACTCCAGGCGTGCTGGTAACCGTGACAGAACCGCCGTGCGCCTTGGCGATATGCTCCACCAGGCTAAGCCCGATACCGGAACCGCGCTGACCGTTTGAGTGGAGATCAGTGGCCTGGAATCTGTAGAACCGCTCGAACACCCGCTTGAGGTGATGAGCCGGGATGCCGGCCCCCTTGTCGAAGACCTCCAGGTAAACATTTTTGGAATCCCGGTGAATCTCCACGCCGATGACATCAGTGCCGACGGCGTACTTGAGCGCGTTGTCGATCAGGTTCATCAACGCGAGCGCTATGGCATCAGCGTCTATACGTACGCCGGGAAGATCCTCTTGAGCAGTGAACACCATCTCCACGTCGGACTCGTCGATCCTGTGTCGGTAGATTTCGATAGCCGGTTTCACCACCTCGATGAGGTTCATCTCCTTGAACTCGTAGGCGCTTTTCCCTCGCTCGATCTTCGAAAAATCCAGCACATTGTCGATGAGAGCCGTGAGCCTCTCGGTCTCGCGCAGGATTATCTCATGATACCGGCGCACCTTGCCGGCCTCCGTAACTCTGTCGGTTGCCAGCAACTCCGAGAACATCCTGATCAGGGCCAGAGGAGTCTTGAGCTCGTGAGAGGTGTTGGCGATGAACTCGCTCTTGAGCCTGCCCAATCTACGCTCACGCACCATGGCCATGTACAGCACGACCAACCCAAAGACTATCACCCCGAACGCCGCCGGGATGAGTAGCCATCCGGACACCTTTTGTGTCCGGGCCTTGTTCGAAAAGAGCGCGGCCGATCTTGGCGCGAGTTGCACCCGCCACTTATATAGTGTCGAGGGAAACCGCTGCACGACGATGAACTCCCCGGCGCCGGAAAGGTTTCTCCCGAAAATGATTCGGCCATCGTAGTCCACGACGTTGATTATCCTGTCCCGCCCCACATCGCCGATCAGATCCTCGAACAACCGATCCACTATCTCGTGGGTATCGTAGATCAGGCAGGTTGTGTAGAATTGCCCCTCAAAGTCCCTGGTTAACGAGGTAACCAGCCGATATTTCCCCTCCAGCAACCTGTGGAGATGTTTGTGTTGGTACAGGGATTCGTACATGTCCATCAGTGGAATGACTTCTTCTTTGACCAGCTCGTGAAGCCTTGCGGCCTTGGCGTCACTGTCGCGGGAGAAGTACTCGATGATCGCTCCTTCCTCATCCAAAATGACCGCCGCCTCCACCAGTCGGGAGTGCTTGATCCCCGTGTTCCACCGTTCGCACGCCATGTCGATCTGAGCCGGATCCAGCATCTGGAAGAAGCCGTGGTCCATGCTGGAGATGGTTCTCTCCACGCGCTCGACCTTCTCCTTCGCCAGGATGAGCGTGCTCTCGACAATGGACTTCTCTCCCCACTCTCCGAAACGCATCGCCGTGCTGAAGTTGATGCGCGCAAGAAAAAGTATGGCGACGACCACCGCCGGAAACAGGAAGAAGATTGCGTGACGTCTCAGAAACTGAGTCATGGCCTACAAAAATCCTTCTCCTCACGAAGCCGTCTCGACATGAGAGATCGAACCGCTTCTCCCGCAGCTATATCTCCGTTGAGAATTTTCACCACAACCCTGGATATGGGCATGTCCACGCCGTGGAGCTGTGCGAGATCGACCGCCGAGTAGGCTGTCTTGACACCTTCGGCAACCATCTTCATCCCCTCCAGGATTTCACTCAAGGACGTACCCTTGCCCAGCCGTATCCCGACCTGCAAGTTGCGGCTCAGGTGCCCCGTGCAGGTGAGGACGAGATCTCCCACTCCGGCCAGCCCGGCGAGGGTCAACGGATCGGCGCCGCAGGCAACCGCCAACCTGGATACCTCGGCAAGGCCACGGGTGATGAGACCTGCTCTGGTGTTGTGCCCGAAACCAAGGCCCTCGGCTACTCCCACTGCTATCGCTATCACGTTCTTGATGGCTCCCCCCAACTCGACGCCGACCACATCGTCCGTCGTGTACGCCCTGAAACTGGAGGTGGAGGTTATCGTCTGAACACTCCGCGCCAGCTCAAGGTTCCTCGAAGCGACCACCACTGCGGTGGGGTGTCCCGCCACCATCTCCTTTGCAAAACTGGGACCCGACAGGAAGGCAAGGCGCGCAGGCCCGACAGTCGGCAATACCTCATCGAGCACCTCGGACATCAACTTGGCCGTGCCGATCTCGACGCCCTTGGAGGCGCAAACGATCGAGGCATCCGGCTCCAGGTACTTCCCCGCCTCGGTCCACACCGCGCGCAGGACCTGGGACGGCGTCACGGAAAAGACCACACGGGCCGCGTCCAGAGCTTCGGGCAGAGAATTAACCGCTCGCAACGTCCCGGGCAATTCCACTCCGGGTAGGAACATGGTGTTTTCGTGGGTCCGTTCGATCTGCTCCGCCAGCTCCGGCTCATACGTCCACAGGGTTACTTCACGGCCCGCATCGCAGAGCATCTTGCCCAGCGCTGTTCCCATGGCTCCCCCGCCCAATATTGTGATACGATTTCCTATTGCATCTTGGTCATTCATGGTTTGGATGATAGGCCAACAGATTGGGTCTTTACAACCGGGCTCAAGATTGCCCAAAACTCGACCACGTTTCTTGTTGCAAACACAGAGAGGTCTCATCCAGGTGTCCGAAGTGGAAAAAGGGAGAGCAAACGGCTTTCGGAGATCAGTCTTCGCGCTGCTGGGAATTGCGCTCTCCGCGTGCGGTCTGGCGTACGTTTTTCGCGACATCATCTTCGGAAACGTGACGATCGGCGAACACTTCAAGGAGCTGATAGCATCCACCGACAGGATCGAAATCCTTCCCCTTCTCGGATCCATTGCCGTGTACTGGCTCTGCCTGATCGTTCTCCGCTCCCTGCTGGTTCGTCACCTTCTCAAGCCCGTCGGCGACCTGCGTCGGGCCCAGGCATATCGGTATATATGTATTGGGTTCCTTGCCAATAACGTACTGCCCTTGAGGGCGGGTGAGGTCGCCCGCAGCGCGGCGATCCACAGGGGGGCCAATCTCAGCTTCCCGTCGGTTGTGGGAAGCCTTGCGCTGGAGCGAATGCTGGACATGACCCTGCTGGCCACCATCGCCCTTGCCGCCATTCAGGTGACGCCGCTTCCCGGATCTGTCCGCACTGTCTCCATCTTTCTGAGCGTCCTGCTGGGAATCGGTTTCGTCGTCCTGATAATCCTCGCTCGTCGAAGGCGAGGCGATGAGCAACCGAAAACAGGTCGTGGCCTTCTCACAAGACTGCGAAATATATGGATCCGTTTTTCCGCCGGTTTCGGCGCCCTCAAGGATACCCGAGGGACGCTCATCGCCGTGGGTCTCTCCATATGCATCTGGGGCGCCGCGCTCGCAACGATGATGCTGCGTCTGGAGGCCTTCGGACTCCCCTCGTCCCTGGCATGGGGCCTGGTGTTGCTTACCTGCATCGGTTTCGGCGTGGCCGTACCCTCCGCCCCTGGATACGTTGGTGTATATCACGCGGCGATAATGTTCGCTCTGGTGGAGGGCTTCGATGTGGAGCCCGTGATCGCGGTGGCGTTCTCCTGGTTCAGCTGGCTGCTCGATGTCGGTGTGAGCAGCGTCATCGGCGCTGTCAGCCTGTCCATCGAAGGACTCAAACTCGGAGAATTGAAAGGGGTTCGGCCTGCCGAGACAGGCTCTATGGAGTGAGCTCGGCGTCGTAGGAATAACCCGTCAAGCTAAGAGTTCCCGCGATGGTTCCTCCGGCTGTAGTGCTGGCCTGTGAGAGGTTGACGGTCCCCGTGCCCGGTGGAAGCCCGAAAGCCCTGATCCAGCGTTCGATGGGAGTTGTTCCCGAATAGTCGACATCCACGACCTGAAACTCCGCATTGGTGATATCCGGGGTGGTCGCGTGATCCGCTGCGGGCCATATCACCAGGATATCGAGCTGTGTGTCGCTCGTCGGACTGTAATTGATCTGTATCTGATATTCACTGGTCGACGCAACGTACTGGGCCGCACAGGAGGTATGATAGGTGGTTGTGCCGTCATTCACCATGGCGACATTGCTGGAAACAGAGGACCAGTTGTTGATGACGCAATTGAAGGTGCCCGTAACCGTGGTCGTGGCAAAGCATGTCGGCGGAGTAACTCCCGCGTAACAGTTGGGCCATGCAGTGCTGGTGCAGACCGAGGGAGCCCCGCCGCAATTCAGATAGCAATAGCTGGTGATCTCGGACACAAATACCTGGGCGCAATGAGCGTTTCCAAGGCAGGTTCCTGTCGGGTGGCACTGGGCCCCGGGATTCGAGATGTCCGGCCCGGTATCAGTGTCTGTGTCCGTATCGGTGCCCGTGTCCGTGCCCGTATCCGTACCCGTGTCCGTGCCTGTGTCCGTACCCGTGTCCGTGCCTGTATCAGTGTCCGTGTCGGTATCTGTGTCTGCATCGGTATCGGTGTCCGAGTCGGTGTCCGAGTCGGTGTCCGTGTCACTGTCGGAATCGGAGTCGGAGTCACTGTCGGAATCGGAGTCGCTGTCAGAGTCGCCGTCCGTATCCGTGTCCGTATCGGCATCCAGATCTATGGTGCCCAGCCCCTCAGTTTCCTCGAGCCCCGCACAGTTTCCAACCGTCAGCAGCACCAAAAGAAAAAAGAGTTTTACGATTCTTTTGTTCATTATCAGCTCCCCAATGATTGTATCATTGATTTGAACGAATATGTTTAAACGCATCCATTAATCATCAAGGTGTACACTTGTATTGGTGGACATGAGAACAGGAAAAGACAAATTCAAAAAAATGAGAGGAAATATGAACACCCTCAAAATAGCTCTCTTCATCCTTCAATCGGCATTGCTCGTGGCAGCCTTGCCGGGATGTGAAGACACGAGTGATCCCAGCAGCGCGGACGGCGATACCGATGGGGATACGGACACGGACACAGATGGGGACACTGATACGGACGGCGACTCTGACAGCGATTCCGACAGTGACTCCGACGGCGACGCTGATGATGGTTGTGACAAGATGGATATTCTCTTTGTCATAGACAACTCGGGGAGCATGGGCGACGAGCAGACCAACCTCATCGCCAACTTCGCCGGCTTCATCGAGGCCCTCGACGCATACGAAGTGGGCGGCACCGGTGGTCAGCTCGATTACCACGTCGGGGTAACCTCGACGGATGTGGACCACCACGACTGTACGCCCATCGGATGCCCCCTCGAGGAGGGAGAAGACGGAGTTCTCCAGAATACGCCCCTGGGGAACGGAGGCTCGTGCGACGCTCCGACCAGTCTGTTCATGACCGGCCCGAGCTCCGACGTGGTGGATCAGTTCGCGTGTGTGGCCGAACTTGGAACAGGTGGATGGAGCAACGAGATGCCCCTGGAGGCTATTCGGCGCGGAATGACCGACGGCATCCTGGGAGAGGGTCACATCAACGCCGAGAACGCCGGCTTCCTCCGCGACGACGCTCTGTTCGTGGCAATAATCATCACCGACGAGGACGACGAGTCCCTGGCAAACACGTACTGGACCGCCTTCTGGGATGCGGAGAACTTCACCCCCGGTCCTCTCGACCTGTACGTTTCGGATGCCAAGGGGTTCCTCTCCATCAAGCCGACTTACGAACACATGGTATTCGGCGTGATATCAGGGCCTGAAAATTCCAGCTGCTCGAGCGCCTTCGGGGCTGCGTCCGCAACCCCCCGGCTCCACGAGTTCCTGAGCATGACCGGGAGTTATGCTACCTGGGCCAATATCTGCGATGGAGATCTCGCCGGAGCATTTGCTACAATACTGGATTCGATAGAACTCGCCTGTAACGACATGCCTCCCATCGAATAGATCGGGGAGCCCGAAATTTTTCCGAGAATTAGTAGATGGTTTTTTGAGGGGCGCCCTCGACGGTAGCCTCGACAAGTTCCTGGACATTCTGCTTGACGTTCACCGCCCCGGCCGCGATCTCGCGCAGGGAAGTAACCGCCTCGCGGTTCTTGCTCTTGACCATCTTGTCGGAACCCTTGATGAGTTGGCGCGTCCGCTTGGCCGCGACGACGACCAGCGCGAAACGGCTGGGAACTCTCTCCAGACAATCTTCTACTGTTACACGAGCCATATGGAACCTCCTGGATCCCTTTGAAAAGCTGGGGGAACATACGTCAAATAAGGGCGGTGTTCAAGTGTATTCACCGCGCCCTTATGAGGGCGCGGTCAGGATGGCCTGATTTTCTTCATTGAACTTGGATTCTTTCGGCCAAGCCCTGCGGGCTTAAAGAGAGCCTTAGATCTCCCCTCCCCGCAATGGGGAGGGGCCGGGGGTGGGGTCGGCGGGGGCAAAAATGCGATCTTCTCCGCGCGAGCGCGGCATGATACTAAGATCGCATGCTTATCCTGGCTTTTGATACTTCTACCTTTCAGGGATCCGCCGGCTGGGTCCTCATAAAAGACGACACGGGCGACAACCAGGTCGAGGCCTTCGCAAAGATATCGGCCCCGGCCAAACCCGGCCATGCGGAGACACTGCTCCACCGTCTGGGGGTAATCCTCGAAACGGGCGGCCACGAGATGAAAGACGTGGATCTGGTGGTTTTCGGTATCGGACCCGGTACGTTCACTGGCCTGCGGATCGGCATAAGCACAGCCAAGGGGATCGCCGCGAGCTGTGGTGCTTCCATCAAGGGCGTGCCTACCTTGGAGGCGATCGCGCTGGGCGCGGGAGTTGATGGTCTTGTAGCTCCCCTGCTGGATGCCGGAAGGGGCGAGATCTACGCGGCGATGTACCGCGTCTCCCATAAAGCCGGCCTCCTCACCTGCACCATGATCTCCGACGAACGTGTGATCAGCCCCTCGCGGTTTTCCGATCTGACGAGCGGGATATCGCGCGAGGAGCCCGTGTACCTCACCGGGAGCGGCGCTCAAAAATACCGCGAGGATCTCGCCGATATGGGCGTTATACTCCCCCTCCAAACAATCGCCCCCGACGCCTATCTGCTCGCCCTTCGCGGCCTCGAACTGTTTAAAAGCGATGGCCCGGACGACCCCATGACCCTCGAACCCAACTACATAAGAAAACCCGACGCCAAACTGCCAATCAGGAACCGCCAATAACGTAGGCGATGGAGCGTTCGATAACCGGCGCCCACCACTTCCATCCGTGCTTGCCATCGTAGATCTCGAACTCGTGATCAACGCCGAGCCGTTCGAGGTGCTCATGGAAGGCTGTGGTCGTGGTTCGGAAATCCTCGTCCTCGCGGCTGCCCGCGGCCAGAAAGATCTTTTGGCCGAGATCCGGAGCGCGGCGGGCCGACGTACAAAATGGGTTCCAGGCGTTCATGTACGCTTCGTCCGTGCCGTCGCCGAAAACCCGCTCGAGATCAACTACATGGCGGACGAATGCCGTATGCAGGAAATCCCGCGCCCTTTCCACATCAAGAATCAGACCGGAAAGGCTGGTTATTGACGCGAACTGTTCGGGATGTCGCAGGCCTATCTGCAGCGCACCGATGCCGCCCATCGAGACGCCCATTACGTGTCGGCGATCGCGCCCTCCTTCCACGCCCAGCAGGGCCTCGCCCGCAGGCAGTATCTCCTCAAGGACGTAGCGCTCATAAAGAAGAGAACCATCGTGCCAGTCGATCCAGAACCCCCGCTCACCGTCGGGCATGATGAAGTGGACCCGAGGCAAGCGGCCCTCGCTCATAGCAGCGCGGAGCCGTTCCGAGAGACCGAAGCGGTCGAGGGATACATGGTTGTCGCCCATGCCATGGAGCAGCACTACTACGGGCAGGGTCGCGGGATCGACGCCCTCGGCCGCCGGGGCCCGGAGTACTGAGAACTCCTTGGAACGTCCGAGCAGTTCCGAATCGATCTGCCGCAGCTCCAGCAACCGAGTGGCTCCGCCGCAGGCCGCGACCAACAGCAGCACAGCGACGCTGAACAAAGTAGCAAAGTTGCCGGTGCCCTGTTTCATCGGGCGATATTTTAGCATTGACTCGCCCCCGGGCAACATACACAGATCTGAAGAACTATGACTCCTTTACCGACGAAATGACCGTTAGTGTAAGAATAATTGGCTTGGCAGCTTATCAAATATCCTAAGGACAATTTGTCGGAACCGGCGAGCACGAATCGTCGAGGTTGCTCCCGACGTCTGTAGTAATGGGTTCGCTTGTGAACTGGTTCAGCAGGTCGCACACCTCGCAGTCGGGAAGGGTGTCGTTGTGCATAACAATAAAGTATTCACCCACCCATGTGATCCCACTCAGCCCGTCCAGGTTGGTGAGAGCGACGTTTTCTTCGATCCTCAAGTCCCCACCCACCGAAGTGATCCCGCTCAAACCTTCCAGGTTGGTGAGAGCGGGGTTTTCGGTGATTGAAAAGTCCCCGTACACCGAGGTAATCCCGCTCAGCGCGCCCAGGTCAGTGAGGGCGGCGTTGTAATCGATCACCAAACCACCTACCGAGGTAACGGAGCTCAAGCCGTCAAGGTTTGTGAGGGCGGGGTTCTCGGTGATTGAAACTTCCCCGGTCACCGAGTTGATCCCGCTCAGCGCGCCCAGATCAACGAGGGTGACGTTTTCGGAGATTGAAAAATCCCCGCCTACCGAAGTGATCCCACTCAAACCGTCAAGACTTGTTAGGGCGGCGTTTTTCTCAATGTACAGAAACATGCCCACCGAGGTGAGTGAACTCAGCCCGTCAAGGTCGGTGAGGATGGCGCTGTAATCGATCCCCAAGCCACCTACCGAAGTGAGGGAACTCAACCCGTCAAGGTTGGCAAGGACGGCGTTGTTCCGGATCCACAAGTTTCCAACCACCGTAGTGAGGGAACTCAGACCGTAAAGGTCGGTGAGGGCGGCATTGTAGACGATCTCCAAACCACCGACCGAAGTGAGGGAGTTCAGACCGTCCAGATCTGTAAGGACGGCGTTATAGTAAAAGGAAAAGAACCCACCCACGGAAGTGAGGCCGCTCAGTCCGTCCAGATCGGTGAGGGCGGCGTTGCGTTCGATAGACAAGTTCCCGCCCACCGAGGTGAGGACGCTCAGGCCGTCCAGATCTATAAGGGCGTCGTTGCTTTCTATCCGCAACAACCCACCCACCGAAGTGAGGCAAAGCAACTCGCTCAGGTCGGTGCACGAAGGACACATGATTGTAAGGTTTCCCGATATAGAGGTGTATCCCGCAAGGGTTGCGACATCAGATTGTTCGTGTATTTGAAAATCACCGTTGTACACACCCAGATTGCACTCGATCGGGCCGGTGTCCGTGTCGGTCCCACCATCACTGCTCGACGAACCGTCTGAACAGCCGGCAGCAATGGCCAGCACCAGACCCAGCAGAAGATTCTTAATATTGATCATTGTAATTCATCCCCATCTATCGGGACGATCATACCATCTTTACCGGCGTGGTGCCCGGTGGTACTTTGTCCATTCGGCGACCGAACTTTCAAGGAGAACAGAAATGACCGGCTTCAAAATACTGCTCGTAACAATAGCTATCACCGGACTCGCTTTGATCTTCGGGTGCCAGTCCGAGCCCCAGAACCCGTATCCCCAGGGCTATCCCCAACAGGGCTACCCGGGGCAGGCTCCCGGTTTCCAGCAACCTGGACAACAACCCATGCAGCCCATGCAACCCGTGCAGCCCAATGTCCCCGGGCAACCCGCCGCCCCCGCCGGGCAACAGCCAAATCCGCTCGCGGGACTGGCTGGTGCCCTCGGGCAGGCCATGGGCCAGGCTCAGGGTCAGCCCGCCGCAGGCGCACCCGCTCAGATGATCCCGTGGCAGTCGCTCTCCCAGGCGCTGCCCACCGCCGCACCGGGCTGGGCCCTCAAGGGTGAGATAGAAGGTGAGAGCGCCAACATGATGGGGATCTCCGTCTCCACCGCCAAGTGCAAACTCGCTTCGGGTGGCATGGAAGCCACGATAGAGGTCGTGGACACCTCGATGAACCCCATGATCGCAATGCCGTTCAACATGATGCGCGGCATGCAGATAGATTCCTCGAAGGAGCGTCGAGGTCCGGTGAACTTCGGCACGTACCCCGGCACCCAATCCTGGACCAAGGCCAGTAACAATGCAGAGGTGATGGTGATGGTTCACAACCGTGTGATGGTTACCGTCAAGGTGACCAACGCCGCCAGCGAAGTCCCCGCCAACCAGCTGGCAAGCCAGGTCAACTACGCCCACATCGCCGCTCTCATCGGCGGGTAGAGCTATCGAAATGGACCCAAAGGAATTCAAAAAACGCCTCGGAGAACTGCAACACGGGTTCGACACCGATCCGGTCAACACCAAGGGTCATAACCTGAAGGACTGCACCCGTTGCACGAACTGCGTGTTCTGCGAGGACTGCGACCGGTGTTATCGGTGTTCGTACTCAAGGGATTGCACCAACAGCACCAACCTTACCAACTGTTTGTCCTGCACCGGATGCCACCACCTGGCAAACAGCGTCGAATGCGAGTCCTGCACCAACTCGGCGTTCATCTACCTGAGCCAGGATCTTACCGAGTGCAACTACTGCTTCGGCTGCGTTGGCCTGTCCCGCAAGGATTTTCACATACTCAACGAACGCTATGACCGATCGAGCTACTTCAAGATCGTCAACCAGCTCACAAAGACGCTAAGATTATCCAAACCATGAGGGCCGTTGTTCAGCGGGTCAAAGAAGCATCCGTATCTGTTGATGCAGAAATAGTCGGCTCAGTAGAAAACGGCCTCCTCGTTTATCTCGGCGTAGGTAAAAACGATACCCGCAAGGACATGGAATACCTGGCCGCGAAGATCGCAGGCTTGAGAATTTTTGGCGATGACGCGGGAAACATGAACCGCTCGGTGATCGATGTCGACGGGTCCGCGCTGGTCATCAGCCAGTTCACCCTGCACGGAGACGCGCGCCGGGGAAGACGACCCTCCTTCACGGACGCCATGGAGCCGGTTGCCGCGAACGAATTGTATGAGCAATTCGTGTCCATGCTCCAGGAACTCGATGTTCCATGCGAGAAGGGCGTATTCGGCGCCATGATGGACGTTCGTTCCGTCAACGACGGCCCCGTGACCATCCTCCTCGATTCCGAAAAGTTGTTTTAACGCTCCGCCTGAATATCCTCCAGGCTATTCCGACGTGACACCGGCCATCGGTTAAGTATATAGCTTCTCTTCATGAAGATCGTGCTCGTGCATCCGGCCGGTTCCAACTGGTTTCCCGGACAAAAAGACGCCACCGTGGTGGCGAATCGCATGGCGCCCATCGGCCTCCTGTCGATGGCGGCGTACATCCTCTCCACCGGGCGGCACGAGGTTATCGTACACGACTGTCTCGGACCCAAAGCCAGTCCGGGTCCGCAGGCCAACGTAAAACGGATTCTCGCGCACCGGCCCGACATGGTGGGCTTCACCGCTACCACTTCGGCTTTCCCGGATGCCAACGACATGGCCTCGCTGATCAAAGAAGCACGACCCGATATCAAGATCATCGTCGGAGGCGTCCACGCCTCGGCCATCGGCGCACAGCTACTCGAGCGGTTCGATTCCATTGACTATCTCTGCCTCGGTGAGGGGGAGGAAACCCTCCTCGAGCTGGTGGACGGTGAGGATCTCGGAAGCATCAACGGACTGGTCTGGCGCGACGGGGAACAGGCTGTCACAAACCCGCCCAGAATACATATCAAACACCTGGACGAGCTGCCGTTCCCCGCCTACGATCTGCTGCCCAGGTTCCCAAAAGGATACTATCTACCTCCGTTCAGCTACATAAACGCCCCGGGCGCCACCATGATCACGAGCCGTGGGTGCATCTACAATTGCTCGTACTGCGATCGCTCGGTCTTCCAGAAGGGCTTTCGATCCAACACGGCCGACTACATTTACGACCATATGAAGATGCTCAAGACGCGCTTCAAGGTTCGTCACATCAACGTGTACGACGATCTCTTCACCACCAACCGAAACCGGATCACCCAGATCTGCGAACAGCTCATCGACAGGCCTTTGGGAATACAGTTCAACTGCGCAGTCCACACGGGGCACGCGGACGACGATCTTCTTCGAATGCTCAAGGACGCCGGCTGCCTGATGATCTCGGTGGGTATCGAGTCCGGGGACGCCGCGCTAATGGAGCGTCACAAGGCGAGCGTTACCATCGATCAAGTCCGCGACACGGTTGAAAGGATCCAGGAAAACGGCATCCGCGCAAAGGGACTCTTCATGATGGGCCTGCCCGGGGAGACGCACGAGTCAATCAGAAAGACGAGCGACTTCATCATCTCCCTCGGTCTGGACGACATGAACATGTCCAAGTTCACACCGTTCCCGGGCGCACCCTGCTGGCCGACCATCCACGACGATGGAACGTTCAATGAAGAGTGGAGGCTGATGAATTGCCTCAACTTCGTCTTCGTACCCGAGGCGTTCGAATCCAGGGAAGAGATCGACGAACTCTACAACCGGCACATCAAGCGCTTTTATCATGACAAGATATGGTTGAAGACCAAGTTAAGAAAGAGACTCTGGCAACACCGGCACACCCTCTGGCGCTTCATTGCCAACATGCCTTCTTTCCTCGCAGCGAAACGCTCTTTCGAGCCCAAAACCCCATCCCGGCTTTAACCCTCACCCCTTCTCCACCCGCAACCGCCGGACATTCTCCAGAATAATCGCCTCGCGCATCATCCTTCTCACGCCCTCCTCGTATTTCCGGTAGACGAAGACGTACGGAACAAGCAAAACGAGCAACATGGCCTGCGCCCCGGCGAGGATAAGGAAGTAGTCCTCCAGGAACAACGTCGCGGGGAGAAGGATGATGAACGCCAGCCCCACCAGGGCGAAGGCGCAAAAATGCATGCGGCGCTCCTCTTTAAAGAAGTCCAGGTGGCGATCGTGTATGTGCTGCAGCCAGTCCAGATCCTCAACGGAGAACCGATCCAGATCCTTGAAACCGGCGGCGGTGATTTCCTCGTAGGCCGCCAATAGCTCCGACTTTGGCTGGGGCCCGCCCCTGGGAAACAGCTTTCCGTTTCTATCCATCTTGCTTCTCCATTATTGCGCGATCTCTATCAGGGCGCGGTGCCCGGAAGATCCGGCCAGTCGTTGATCGGTGGTCACCAACGGTGCGTCGAGTGCCTCTGCCAGCGCCACGTAAGAAGCATCATACGCAGTCAGGTTCTCCCGAAGCTGCCATACCCTCGGCAACAGGAGCCTGTGTTCACACGCCTCCAGATCGAGATTTCGAAGGTCTTCTACAGCGGCCGAGCCGCGCAGTTCATCCACATCCCCCAAGCGCACGAATTTCCTTAACACCTGGGCAACCTCCAGATACAAGAGCGATGGAGCGTGAAGGGAATCACCCTGAAACATAATACGCTCACCGATTCGTCGCCCGCAGGATGTGTTCAGAAGCAATTCCACAACAGCCGAAGCATCGATCACAATCATTCGTCATCCCGGTCTTCCCTGACCAGATCGGCCGGGCTTCTGGACAGCTCAACGGGCGGGTATCGGTACAACCGCTCAAGAAGCTCTTCCGTGGTGGGACGCTCCAGCGCCTTCTTCAGCTCCCGTAGAATGTACTCGGACATTGTGAGGCCGCACATGGCGGCCCGGGCCTTTGTCCTGCGGTGTACTTCCTCGGGTACGTTTCGAATTTGAATCATCGCTGACATGTTATTAACATGTTAACATCTTTTCCACATGTCAAGTGGTTTTCGACAGCGCGTCCGAAAGTCATTCATCGAGAATCATTCCCATGAGTGTCTCCTCGTCGATGACTTCGGTTCCGGCGGCGCGCGCCTTTTCTATCTTTGACTTGCCGACCTTTTCGCCCGTAACCAGGTAGCCGGTACCCTTCTTGACCGCAGAGTGGACCTCCCCTCCAGCCGCGCGAATCCGCTCCTGGATCCTGGCTCGCGGCTCGAAGAGCTTGCCCGTCAGGCAGAACGACATTCCGGTGAGGGATCCTTTTTCACTCTCGCCCCTGGCCACCGGATCCACTCCCAGATCGAGCAACCTCTTTACGACCCCCATGAAGCGCTCGTCTTCCAGGGAACTCGCAACGGAATCGGCCATCTTGTCGCCGATGCCGTGAATGGCGGCGAGCTCCTCGCGCTGTACCGCCGGTATCGCCTGATAGAATCCGGACAGGCTTCCGTACCTGGACGCCAACTGTACGGCCGCAACCTCCCCCACCAGCGGAATTCCCAGCCCGGTGATGAGTCGATCCAGGGTTTTCCCACGGCTCTTGTCGATGGCGGCGATCAAGTTGAGCGCGCTCTTTTTTGCCATGCGATCCAGCCCTTCCACCTGCTCTACGGTCAGGGAAAACAGATCCGCCGGATCTCGCACCAGCTCGCTGTTGACAAGTTGATCGATGAGCGATGGCCCAAGATGTTCGATATCCATGGCCGATCTCAACGCGAAGTGACGCAGTGCCGCCTTGAGCTGTCCGGGGCAAGCCAGCCGGTTGGTGCATCTCCACCTGGCCTCGCCTTCCTCTCGCCCGGTGGGTCCCCCGCATACCGGGCAAGTCGTGGGCATCACGAACGGATCTCCTCTCTCAGTGTCCCGTGCGCGTATTACCTCGACCACCTGAGGGATGATCTCCCCGGCCTTCTCGACCACCACCATATCGCCCACCCGGATGTCCTTGCTCCTGATCTCGTCCTCGTTGTGCAGCGACGCTCTGGAAATCGTTGTCCCGGCCAGCGCGACCGGCTCCAGCACGGCAACAGGAGTGAGCGCACCGGTGCGTCCCACCTGAACCAGGATATCGATCAACCTCGTTTGCGCCTTCAGGGCCTCGAATTTGTATGCGACCGCCCACCGGGGGAAGCGCGCCGTGAACCCCAGCCGCTCCCTGAAATCCACGCGATCAACCTTGACCACCGCTCCGTCGATCTCAAACGGGAGATCGTTTCTCATGCTATCGAACTCCGAAATGGCCGCCGTGACCTCCTCCTGGGAGGTGCACACGCACTGTATCCCGTGAGTGGGCAGGCCCTGTTCCGCAAGCCATTCGAGACACTCAATGTGCGAATCGGGCATACCCGAAGCGCCAATGAGCTCGTACAGGATTATTCGAAGGGGCCTCCTGGCGGTGATGGAGGGATCCAGCAACCTCAACGACCCCGCCGCCGCATTTCTGGGATTGGCGAAAGCCGGCTCGCCACGCTCCTCCCGCTCGCGATTGACCGCCTCGAGGTTCTCCCTGTTGATGAAGATTTCCCCCCTTGCGATCACCTCCCCCGTCGACGGAATCCTCAACGGCAGGGAGCGAATGGTTTTCACGTTGGAGGTCACGTTTTCACCCTCGACCCCGTCGCCTCGGGTCAGGGCCTTTTCGAGAATACCATCCCGATAAATAAGCTCCATGGATGCACCGTCGAGCTTGGGCTCCACCACCAATTTCACCGTACCCTCGTCACCGAGTCCACCTTTCACCCGTTCGAGAAAATCGCGTAACTCACCCTCGTCGTAGGTGTTGTCCAGACTGTACATCCTCTGGGGATGGGGAACGCGCTCGAAACCATCCACCGGCTGTGTGCCGATCCGCTGTGTCGGAGAGTCCCCGGTGATGAGATCCGGGTGATCGCGCTCCAGGTCCTTCAACTCTGCAAAGAGTTTGTCGTATTCGCGATCGCTCACGATCGGAGCGTTGTCCACGTAGTATCGCCGATCGTGCGCCCGTATCTCCTCCACCAGTTCGGCGTGCCGCCGCACGGCTATGTCTCTCTGGTTGCCCATGCGTCGATCATACGACCTTTTGGGGCCAATTTCGATCTTTCCCGCAATATATGCGCAAACGATGATTTTTCGGACATTTCGATCAGCTTTGTGGCATTTACACTACACTTTTCCTAAACCCAAAATGGCAATTTCTCTTTAATTTTAGCAGGTTGAGCATTACGGCATGAACATCGCATACACTTCGACTCAGATTTCACTTATCGCGTCCCCAATTGAGGATGCAGGAGGAGCAAGAAAATGAAACGTTTGGTAATTGTCTTGATGGCAATTCTGGCCCTGGGGCTGGTTGTTGTCAGCTGTGGCGATGATGACGATGTCATCGACGACGACGCAGGCACGGACACCGACACCGACACTGACACTGACGCCGACACTGACACTGACACCGACACTGACACTGACACTGACACCGATACTGATACCGATACCGATACCGACACCGACACCGATACCGACGCCGACGGTGGTCCTGATGGCGGAGACGCCGGCTAGATCGCCTGGCCCCGCAATCCTACTTGCCAACGTTTTCTTTTTACCAAAAGAGTCCCTCCCATCAACACCATGGCGCGATGTTCAGGCTAGTGCCCAACTCAAGCAAACTCCCGGTCAATTATCTCCATGATCTGTTCCTTATTTTGGATGCTGGTGGTGGCAGCCGCCGGCTTGCCGTTCTTGAAGTAGACGGTGAAAGGTAAACCTCTGAATCTCTGTGTCTCAGGCAGGGAGGATATATTGTGTCCAGCTGCGTCATCGAAATCCATGTCGCAGAAAACTACATGTTTGTACTTATCCTCCAGCGTTTTCATGGTGATGTAAACTGGAACGCACATGGGACCCATGCGTCCGCAACAAATCATCACATTTTCATTGTTTTCGATCACTTCCTTGAATGCCGAGTCCGTGTCTACGTGTTTGAGATTGGTCCGTAGCATTGAGTTGTCTCCTTGGTGGGACATGTGGATCATATCCCATGATAACGACAAGCTAATACGTGATCGAATGCTGTCAAGTATGTCCGTTTTTTTTGAGCCAGGGCCCACGCCGGATACAGTCAGATCACGCCTGTTTCTTTAAATGGAGGTGTCCGTGCTTCAATCAAACCGAAGGTCCGAAGAAAACCGAATAGACGTGGGCAGACCGCTGGAACTGCTCGACGCGGGGGGGAACGAGTTCGCAACCGGGTTCACCCGCAACCTGTCGAGCACAGGGATCCGGGCCCGCTTCGATACCACGACACAGCCGGGGGCCAACGTCCTGGTGAGGCTGACCCTGGAGGATGGAGTGGATCCCGTGGAGAGAAAGGCCCATATCGTCTGGACCGCTCCGGATCTCTACGGAGATGGAATGGAGGTGGGTCTCAGGCTTCTTCGGAAGGACGAGGAAGAGAACACGCCTGCAACCGAGACTCCCGGGCCGACTTCCCCGATCGTCAGGCTCACCACGGGCCAGACAGTGGAGTTGGAGGCCGGGGGAATCGGAGTGGAGGCTGTCATATCCATGATCGGCGAGATCGACGACGACGGAACTATCCAGGTCACCCTGTCCATCGATAACGATTTGCAGGAACGCGTGTCGGACTCCGACGCGGAAATGTTCGACGAGGAAGAGTGGAAACCGCACCCGTTCAAGGACGCCTATCACAAGATCAGCAAGTACGCAGGACCCGTCCTGCGGGTGGCAGCTGCTGCCCTGATGGTCGTCGGGGGCTTCATCGCCATCGGCGCAAAATTCGTATGGAAGAAATTGCCCGTCGGGTTCACCGCAAAAATAGAGCGGTCATGGGACAGGATCGCTCTCAAACGAAGGTTCGACTTCGTTTTGCGCACAATCGTTCGATTTGTCGCAAGATCCGCCGAGCGGGTAACAGCCCTATCTCGAAACTAGTAAGAATCGTAATAGATATTGGTCCAGGTCTCGTGGCAGTCATCTCCGACGGGGACACTGTTGTCGCATATTCCGCCCCAGTCGCCGTCCGAGGGGCTGGTCGCGGCTTCGTCACCGTTGGTGTCGCCCTTGAGGGTATCGTCCCGAAATGAGGTGAAGGCCACGCCCGCGCCGTCATGGTTATTGATGTTTGACCCGTCGTAGACGATCTCTCCATCGGCGGTGAACTTGACCACGACATCGTCAGCCAGAGTGAGCGAACCGCCACCTTCTTCGATCCAGAAATCATTGTCGTTAATCACGTACGCAACTTCTGTCTCGTCCCATGAAATAGCGCTGATGATATAGTCCGTTGTGTTCTCTACAAAAATCCCATTCATGGTATTCGCAACGTTCGCATCAGCCGGATCGCTGAAGGTGTTGGAGGCATCCAGGCAGAAGAGTGTGCTTATCGAGAGAGGCAAGTTGTTGTCAAAGAACACGTTGTCGTTGATGACCGTGGTTGCTGGAGATTCGTTGGCTGACAACGTTCCATAATAGAAATCGCCGACCTTTCCCCCATCCCCATGAGCGAAGGTGCAGTTCTGTACACTGGCCGAAGACAAGGCAGAGAGGTGGAGGCTGGTCCTGTAAGATCCGCCACCGCCATAATAGAATTCATTGTAGACAAAGGATGATCCGTCTTCGCCGTTTGTATCCAGGGTGTGCCAATCTGTGGCGGCGGCAGAGGTGGCTGCTTCATCGCCGTTGGTATCGCCGCAGTGGCTGTCATCTTTGTAGGAAGTCCAGATGATCGGTTTCGCGGCTGTTCCCTCGGCCACGATAGTGCCTCCATCGCCTAACATGAGATACGGTCCATCGCCGGGGTGGAATTTGACGACCACTCCGGGCTCCACGGTAAGCGTGGCCTCGACATAAAAGTCCCAGGCGCGGATGACGTAGACATTGCCATCGGTCCAGGTTGTATTGGTTGTAATGTCGTCAACAATCTCGACGATTGTACAATCATCAGGGAGTGATCCACCGTCGGATCCACCGTCCGGGGTGTTGTCGGGGTCTGTGTCGTCATTGCAGGCAATGGCAAAGAGAACCACGGTGAAAATGAGAGCTGCTTTCTTGATCATTGTTTTATCCTTTCCTTGTTCAGGAGTTAGAGGTCGTCTGAGGTGCCCGGTCGATTAGCGAACTTCTGAAGTCCCCAAGGGCTTCTCTTCATCTTAGTCGCTACAGAAGTCTATCCCACACAGGGTATCCATACCGTTTGGTAGATGGTCATCACAAACTGGAGTGAAATAGTAGGTCTGCGTCGGCTCACACAGCGCCATGATACCTTTGACGAATTTTTTTTCGCTATCGTAGAATTCGAAAACGTACTCACCGCCGCTCGAAAAAATGCCGCCGCAGTTTTCGAGTGTCCACAAATCGCCGTCGCAGTTCTTGATCGGATTTCGATAATCCACAAGACCACCGCAGTCACTCTCGACTTCATCCAGCACCCCGTCAGCGTGCCAGATAACCGAGAGATCTTTCCATGAAACGGTTGCTGTGTCACAGACTCGACGGTTGACCTTCACTCTGAGAGAAACGCAAGCAGCCGGCTGGCTGGCCGAACCGGTGAACCACTCTTGTGAATGACCGAATTCGGTCAGCTCTTCGTGGGGCAGATGGGATCCAATAATGGCGTTTTGTACCATTTCATCGGCGGCATTAAACGCGTATTCACCGCATGGTTCGTCGTCAGTGCTCTGAGACAAAGCCAAATCCTCGATAAGGTTCTCGAACTCACTTCGAGCAGATGAATCGAGCGGCGTCACAGAGAAAGCTATCGCGCCTTCGCACGCCTCCTCAACCGATATGTCCGATTGCCGATCACAAGAAACGACGACCAGAAGGCAACCGACAATCGTGAAAATTTGAGCTAATCGTATCATGACTACTCTGACTCCTCCGCGTTTCCCTGTATCACTTCAAGCGCAACAATCTTCTACAAGCTCCTCCAGCTCGTCGCATTCGGCGCCGACGATGTAGTCACCGTCAATACACTCATTGTAGTCGTACAAGCATTCGAGGTAATCGTTCGCGATCACGAAACACTCATCAGTGGTAACGCAACCGACGAAGTAGTCCAGATCCTCCCGGCATTCTTCAAGACTCATGGTGGATTCACAATCCAGAATCTGCTCACATACGGTGCCAATCATTTCGTCGATGGTCTCTGCGGTCACGGCCTGTTCTTCTTCTTCATCGCCACATCCAAAACACACGATGAAACATGCCGTAATAAATATTTGTAGTTTTTTCACTTCTACATCCTTTGTTCGATCGGTCAGAGGTCGTCTGAGGTTGACGAGCTGACGAAGGCGGGGGCGGAGAAGTAAACGTCGTTGTGCACGAACACACCGACCACGGCCAGGGTGGAGACACGGTCCTCGATGCCGATAGTGATGGTCTCCTCCGCGTGCCACTCGAACTCGATCTCCACCTCGGTCCAGCGCTCGTCGAGCGGGGTCAGATGGATCAGACTCGGATCACCGCGAACAATCACCCAGTGATAAGATAGTTCACGATCGTTGGGATCGAACGAGCCGGCCGCGCTTACCGTGATCGCCCGGGGCGTTTCGGTGTCGCCCTCCCAGTGGCGGGCGATCGCCACCGGTGTTGTGAATTCCTGCTCGCCTGCCGTCCAGGTCTCGTCGATCACCTCGAGTTCGACCATTGGCGGGATGTTGTCCGGTTGCATCAGGTTGACCATCCGCACCATCTCGTGGGCGTTGTCCACGTTGTCGAACGCGTTGGCGTGGGCCAGAGGTGACATGTACTCGCTGTCCGTGGCGACGCGGGTGCGCCGGAAGGCCATCTGGATCGCCGGCATCAGCGTCCCCGACTCCTCGAGCGCCAGCTTCGTGTCAGGAGCCAGCGCGGCCAGCGAATAGAACCACTTGCCCATCTCGTCCATCTCCGATCCGGACGATCCCTGTGAGCTGTTTGTGAACGGCACCATGTAGAACGCCAGATCCTCGGTGTCGTGGTCTGTGTGCTCGGGGAACCAGTAGAAGTTGCTACCGGTGTAGAGATCAAAGAACGTCCCTGACATGCCGGAGCGCAACATGAACCTGACCATGCCCTCGCACCAACCCGCATCTGCGGTGATGCACAGAGAGGCGTTGCCCACCAGCGGGGCCAGCGGGTCCTGGTTCTCTGTAGCGCCGCCGAGCCCGCCGTATCCGTAGCCCAGATGCAGGTAGGTCACGTCCGGGTGGTTGGAGGTGTTGAGAGTAGTGTGGTCTCCGTCCCGATTGTCGTAGGAGTCGCCGATGTTACCAGCCGCCAGGCCGCCGTCGAGCTGTTCGAGGCAGGTGACCAGCACCTCGTCCTGACTATCAGTGTCCATGCAGATCTCGCTCATCTCGGCCACGCGCTCAACAGTGATGCTGTCGCTGGCCACCTCATCCTCGCCGAACACGCCCACGGCGGTGATCTCGTGGGTCGCGCCGACATCCGAGGCAGACAGATCGAAGAAACAGTTCATGTACTCGGGTTCGTCGACACAGTACGGCTCCGTTTCGTCGTCGAGGAAGAACCGCACTTCATCGATCTCTATCGCGGCGACCTCGACCACCACATTGACGCTGCCGAGCACGCCGTAGCCGTCGGCAGGAGAGACGATACCGAAGAATGGATCCGTATCGGTGTCGCTGTCCGAGTCTGTGTCGGTGTCGGTGTCGCCATCGGTGTCGGCGTCGGTCCCGGCATCGATCCCGGCGTCCGCATCCACGCCGCCCCCGTCCGAACAGGACCAGATCACGACGCCAACGGCAGCCAGCACCGCGACGAGCACCCATCGTTTAACGATCTCACGTTTCTCCATGGAATCCCCTTTTGCGAGATTCGATGGTATCAGAAAGCTCCCGCAAAGGCGAAACCGGCCGGGAATCCGCCGTCCGCCGCGCGCCGCCGCCGCTCGATATCCCACAACCCCCGGTAGATACTGGATGACCGCCCTGGCATCGGTCTTGCCATGCAACCCACCCATGAACAACACGGTAACAATCGATATCCGCCTTGGCGCAGAGATGATCGGTGAACAGTCTTTCCCCCTGGAAATGGAGATCTCGGTGGGCAGGTCCGTGGATTCCGGCATCGTCCTCGACAGCCGGGGGGTTTCGCGCAAACACGCGATCATGGTCGCCTCAAAATCGGGAGTATCGGTAAAAAATCTCTCTCCAAACGGTATTCTCCTGGACGCGGAACCTGCGGACAACCACTTCGAGGCGCCTTTTGGAACGGAGATCGGCATCTCCCCGTTCACCCTCGTTCCCCGACGAGCCGACAACGACGATCCAAAACAGGATCACCCCGCCCTGCGACGGCGGGTACTCGAAGGCCTGATCGAACACATAGATCTCGGCTCCGTGGACGCGAAGGGCGAAGAACTTAGACCCAGAGTGGAGGCCGCCCTCGAAAGGCTCCTTCACCGGGAGGGTATCCCGGTGGGCGATGAGAGGACGTCACTCGTAACGGACCTCGCAAACGAAGCTCTCGGGCTCGGGCCCATCGAGGGACTGCTGGCAGATGACAGCATCTCGGAGATCATGGTGATCGACCCCGAGAACGTCTATGTGGAACGGGACGGGCGCCTGGAGAAATCTCGCATGTGTTTCACATCGGAGGACTCGGTCCGCACCATCATCGAGAGAATAGTCACCCCGCTGGGCCGCCGCATCGACGAGGCCTCCCCCATGGTCGACGCCCGATTGGCAGACGGCTCGAGGGTCAACGCCATAATACCGCCGCTGGCCATCCGCGGTCCGGCCATCACCATCCGAAAGTTCGCGTCGACGCCCCTTTCGATCGAGGATCTCATTCGATACAAGACTCTCGATCGCCAGGTAGCAGACTTCCTCTTTGCCGCCGTTACGGCCAGACACAACATCGTCATCTCGGGAGGAACCGGATCCGGCAAGACCACCCTCCTCAATGTGCTCGCCGCCGCCATCCCATCCGGGGAACGAATAGTCACTATCGAGGACGCGGCAGAGCTGCGGCTCCCGCAGCCACACGTTGTCACCCTGGAAACCCGCCCTCCCAACGCCGAGGGCAAGGGACAGGTCACGATCAGGGACCTTGTCAGAAACGCCCTGCGGATGAGGCCCGATCGAATCGTCGTCGGGGAGTGCCGCGGCGGCGAGGCCCTCGATATGCTACAGGCCATGAACACTGGCCACGACGGTTCATTGACCACCACCCACGCAAACTCTCCCAGAGAAGCCCTCTCCCGCCTCGAAACCCTCTCGCTCATGGCGGGGCTCGATCTTCCGTCCCGGGCCATCAGAGAGCAGATAGCCGCCGCCGTAAACCTCGTAGTCCAGCAAGCGCGCATGCCGGACGGCTCCCGGAGGATCACGTCTATCGCCGAGGTGGTAGGAATGGGGGACAATGGTGGGATCAACACCAGCGAGATTTTCCGGCTGGTCGCGGGCGGACCGGACCAGGAAGGGGAGTCGTTCCTGTGCGCCACCGGATGGCTCCCCTCTTTCACCAGGGCGGGGTCATGACCTTCGGCATCTCCCTG
Source organism: Deltaproteobacteria bacterium (assembly GCA_030595125.1). GTDB lineage: Bacteria > Myxococcota_A > Polyangia > JAAYKL01 > JAAYKL01 > JAUVAN01. The sequence goes on along the minus strand of JAUVDV010000039.1, from coordinate 12,332 downwards.
TGCTCCGCATCCTTCATTGCCGCCGCAGTGACTTTCGCCCTCGTTGCGGCTTCCTCTTCACCGGCGATCCTCTCTCCCTACCTGCGCTACGTATCCTGGTGGAACTCGCGATCCGAGTTCAATCGACTCCACCCTCGATACCGTCGTTTCCCGGCGGCGCAGATCGCCGCATCGTCCGTCCTGGCAGCAGCGGCCGCTTGCTCGCACAATCTCATCCCCGCGGGGGCGGCTCTCGCCGTGTTGATCCTGCCTCCCTGGCTGCTCTCTGCGGCATCCGAAAAACGACTGTTCCGCCTCACGGATCAACTGGACGAAACTCTGACCGCGCTGGCCAACGCCCTTCGCACAATGCCTAACCTGGGCGACGCACTGGGCTACCTGAAAAAGCACCTGGAGCAGCCTATGGGAGAAGAGATCGGTGACGTAATGGCCGAGGTCAGACTCGGACGTCCTCTGGACGAAGCGCTCACCTCTCTCGCCAACAGGCTCGATATCCCCGGACTTCACGCAGCGGTGGCGGCAGCTATCATGGGGCGAAAGACCGGCGGTAATCTCTCCGGGATCCTGGAGGAAACCGCCCGCTCCATTCGGGAGATGTCGCGACTGGAAGGCGTGATCAGGACCAAAACCGCCGAGGGAAGGAGCCAGGCCCTGGTGATGGGGCTGGTTCCCCCGTTTCTGACGCTCGCCCTGCACAAGATCGATCCAACCTGGCTCGAACCCCTCTGGCATGATCCGATCGGGTGGATTCTGCTCGGCATCGCGGCGATGTTGGAAATCTCCGCGGTGGCCCTCATACGCAAGATAATGGCGGTGGACATATGATGACGCTCGTCTTTGGGGGGCCGGTTTTCACCGCTGCTTGCAGCGCCCTCGTGCTTTTCGGGTTGTGGCCCCACGGGCTGGCTCTCGAAGAACTCACCGGCGAACGCGGAGAGCGACGCAGGGCCGCCCTCGACGAAACTCCCTGGTTTCGGCTGCTCGATCCGTTCATCCGCTCCATCGCCCGTGAGATCGAACGTATACCGCTTGCCAATCTCAAAGAAACTATCAGGACCAAGCTCGTCATCGCCGGTCATCCCCTGGGTCTGGATGTGAACGAGTATCTCTCATTGAACGTATTTTCTGCTGCTTCTTGTCTGATCGTGGGAGGGTCGTTCGCCGCCCTCTCGGTGGGTTCCGCAGGATCCGGCGCGGTCCTCGGCGCGATAGTCGGCGCCGCCATCCCCTGGTTCAAACTGGACGAAACGATCCGTCGACGAATTCGAACCATCTGTCGACGTCTACCTCACGCCATCGATCTCGCATCCCTGGCGATGCAGGCCGGCGTGGACTTCCCTGGAGCCCTTCGACAGGTCACCGATCGAATGGGAAAGAGAGAGCCCCTGCGGTTCGAGCTTCATCACATCCTCCGGAAACTGGATCTGGGCCACTCCAGGAAGTCGGCGCTCTCTGACCTCTCCACGCGGGTTCCAGATTCTGCTATTCGGCAGTTCGTCGCCGCAGTGGTGCAGGCCGAGAAGCAGGGCACGCCGCTGGCGAAAGTCCTCAGTATCCAGGCCGGGGTCATGCGCTCCCGTCGCACCCAGGCCGCAGAGCAGGCCGCAGCACGCGCGGCCGTACTCATCCTGGGGCCACTCATGCTCATCTTCGCCTGCGTCTTCGTCGTCCTCCTGGGACCCTTTGTCATCAAATGGCTGCGCGGTGAGTTGTTTTAGGTCTGCACGTACAATGGAGGACATTACTTGATGACGACATTTTCATTATGCATATGCGCACAGCCGTGTACCTGTTACAATACAGCTACCATGAGTGAAACGATTGTACCCCTGAAGATAGAGGCGCTAAAAGAGGGCGGGTACCTTGCGACGAGTGACGTACTTCCTGGACTGGTCGCGCAAGGACGAACGGTGGCGGAGGCCGTAGAGATCGCTCAGGACGGAGCGCGGAAGCTGATCGAGTCGTACATGGAGGACGGCGATCCGCTCCCTTAAACCACCCTGGCACCATCCCGGAAGGAACGATGAGAGCAATTGTACGCGGCGCGGGTCTCACACCTGACGAGTTCCTCTCCTTATGATATAGAAAACTGATGAAGCGAGGATATCTCATAGTTCTGGAGGGCGTCGACGGTTCGGGAACAACGACCCAGGCAGAGCAGTTGAAAGCGGCGTTCGCGTCTCGGAAGATCCCCGTCCACGTGACCGCGCAACCATCTTCGGGCCCGGTGGGCATGCTGATCCGGCAGATCCTCTCCAGGCGAATCGTCTCCGTCGACGGCGCCGCCCCGGGCTGGGCCACAATGTCGTTGCTGTTTGCCGGTGACCGGCAGGATCTTCAGGAAAACGAGATCGACCCCAACCTCGAAAACGGCGTCAATGTGATCTGCGATCGATATGTGCACTCCTCGGTCATCTACCAGGGCCTCAGCGCAAATCGGGAGGGCGCGGCCCAGTGGATACTAGAGATCAACAAGCACATCCGCACGCCGGATCTGGTCATCTACCTGAAGATATCCCCCGATGAGGCGTCTAGACGCCGCAGGGCCCGCAGCGACAAGACGGAGATCTTCGACGACGATGATTTCCAGCGCAAGTTGATCGAATCCTATGACCGGCTCGATGAGACATTTGCGGACTCACTGATCTTAACCCTGGACGCGCAGCAATCGATCGACGAGATCGCAAAGCAGGCCTGGGACGCCGTCGAAAAACTCATGGAAAAAGGAGCGACTCCATGACACGCACATTCTCTCTTGTTCTCATCGCCGCCTGGGCAACCGGATGCGGCGCGGCGAGCATTGATCCGGCGATGCTCGAAGAGACCTCTCTTTCATCCGACCCGGCACACGGCGAAACCGCACCTGACAAAATTTGCGTGGGCGAACCCAGGATCGTGAGAAGTGAACTGGACGAGCTCCTGGCGCAAGGTCCGGCCTATGTACTCGCCATGGTCCAGTCGGATTCGCACAAGGCCTACGGCAGGTTCGTCGGTTTCAGGATCGTGTCGTTCCGCGTGGACATCGATCCCTGCATCGATCTGCGTGAGGACGACGTGGTTACCCTGGTCAACGGCAAATCCATCGAACGCCCGGAACACTATTTTGAGGTTTTCGAAGCCCTCAAGACCGCCACTGAAGTCCGCTTCGACATCCTGCGTGACGGCGCCCCCCTGGCCCTCACCTATCCCGTTGTAGACTAAACACCACTTTTCCAGGTGCCGTTGATCACCTTTGCGGCGCCGTCATCGGAGAGGTTGAAGGTTCCCGAAAACGAGTCTCCTTGTGCTGTTCCCACCAGAGTTCCACGCAACGTCGAATCCGGCTTGTCCACACCACTCACTATCCAGCAACGCAGAGTATCGTCGTCGAGTATACCCCTGACGACGTGCTTGTCGTCGCCCAGAGCAATGTGACCACCGACCATAGAGCCCTTGCCGAAGGTCAGATCAATCGTCACTGCGCCACACGCCCCTGCGTCTGCGCTTGTCGCGCCTACGCCGGTTATCTTCCTGACATCCGGAGCACTCTGCTGCGCAACCGCGTCCGAAGCAGGTCCGCGCGCGTCAACTTCCTTTGCGTCACCCGTCTTGATCGATTTCGCATCCACTGCGTCGCCCCCGCCGTCGTCTGCGGGGCCGCAGGCGATCAGCGTCGACGCGATTACCGCAACCAAAAACCACCACCGCGTTTTCATGTTACCTCCGTCACCTCGACCGCCAATCGGCCCTCGTGGTCAACGAGTTCGCCAGTGGCGATCAACTTTTCGCCTGCCCGAAGAGAGACTTCCGGACCCACGTCCCTGTCGAGCCTGATCATCCTTCCAGGCACCAGGTTGATTGCCTGATCCACTGTCATGGTTACCCGTCCGACTTCCACCTGAACCACCACGTTCATGGATCTCGCCTCATCATCCGACGGCTGCGAGAGCCGCCCTTTCAACTCGACATTTTCAGTGTCGTTCATACTACCCCTCGAGTCTCGTGTTGATACCAGTTCCAGACGCCCGTGGTCCAGCAATCTGGCAAATCGTTTGACATGGCCACATTCGAGCCGCGCCATACCCGTATCGGAGCCGCAAACAACGAAGGCCGACCAATCGAGCACCAGCACGTCTCCCGTGTCGATCCGTTTCAGTTCTGCAGCGGGCACTGCCGACGTTCCCACTATTATCTTGAACTCGACGGGCCAATCGAGCGCCCTGTCAATTCGTGCCCGCCGAGGTGACACCCCGCCGAAACAAGCCGGATCGCGCAGCGCCAGCCAGGCTTCCCCCTTCGCGAACTCTGTCGCGAGTACGGCCCTGACCCACCACTTGGGAGGCCCCTGAAGATACTCGGCGATCTGCATCGAGTCCGCGAGGATTCCCTTTATTCGAAAACCGCCGCCACCCAGATCCATCCAGTCTCCTCCTGCTCTGTCCAGCGCGAAGAGAAGCGCGCCTTCCTCGCCGGAGGTCAGGCGTTTTTCAACGGAACCCCGAGGTCTGCCAAGCGTTGTATCCACGAGATCGCGCGCCAGGTTGTCGGACAACACCAGAGCCATTCGCTGGCCACAGCCGTCTCCACCGCCGAAAAGCGCAACGATCGTTCCCTCCTCGGGCACAGCGTTGTTTCGGACCTGGCCAAAACCCGTGATCTCGAGATCGGCCTTGTCCGCCCTCAACACCTCGGCGAGGGAGTGAAGATCGAGGCGATCCGCCCCTGAAGGGATAGAAATCGCAAGTCTTTCCCTTGCCTCCCACTCACCTGGTTCGACGCATCTAGGGCGCCAGAGGGCAGGGCCACGTGGATACCTCTTTTCCATGCATATCATCCCTACCTTGCCGCGACCGGTTACACCATATATAAAAGTAAGACCATGAACGATGACCTCATAGGAAAAGAAATTCTCGGCCAGTTCCGGATCCTCGAAAGAATCGGCAAGGGAGGAATGGGCGAGGTGTTCAAGGCCGAACAACCGGCAATGGACCGCATGGTCGCCATCAAGATCCTCCACGAAAAGCTGGCCTCTCGACAGGATCTGCTGTCGCGCTTCAGGCGTGAGGCGCGAGCCATGAGCAGGCTCTCGCACCCAAACACGGTACGCGTTTTCCTCTATGGGCAACTGGAGGAAACCGAACAGCTCTACATTGCCATGGAGTACCTGGACGGCGCAGATCTGGCGCACCTGACACGCAGGGACGGACCCATGGAGGTCACGCGAGCCGCCAAGATAATGATCCAGGTTCTCGGCGCCCTCGAAGAAGCGCACGGCGTCGGAATCGTCCACCGCGACCTCAAGCCCGAGAATATCCTTCTGACCACCCAGGGGGGCATCCCGGATTTCCCCAAGGTTCTCGACTTCGGTCTCGCAAAAATAAAAGAGCAACGGATGCGTCCCGGGTCGCTTGTGCTCACCCGCGAGGGGATGATCTTCGGCACGCCCGAATTCATGTCTCCCGAGCAGGCCCGCGGAGAAACCCTGGATGCGCGCTCCGACATCTACTCTCTCGGCGTCATCTTCTACGAGATGCTCACGGCGAAGCTACCGTTCCCCAGAAGCAAGCCCATGGAGTACATCGCGCATCACATCAAGTCTCCACCGTTCAAGGTCACCCAGCGGCGACCCGAACTCAATCTCCCGGCAATCCTCGATCCCATCATGGACAAGGCGCTCGAAAAAAACCGGGACGATCGCTACTCTTCGGCCAAGGAGTTCGCTCAGGCCCTGAAGGCACTTATTCCCAAAGAAGAACAGGCGGGACCGATGCACTCTGTCCCGCCCGGTCCGCGTACAAAATCGGCCAAGACTGTTTCGCGCGAGGAGGATCACGCCACCCGCGAAAAAGATGACGCCACGGGAAGTCAGGGCAAGGGAATAGTGATAGCGCTGTTGGTGGTCATCGTCGTTTTACTTGGCGCCGTAACCTATCTGCTCGCCTTCTCCGGAGAAAAGGAGTCGGCCACAGTCCCCCTCTTGCCACAAGGCACGATTGAGCAACCACCTGCCAATACCCAGAACTGAACATCCGGACAGTGCCTTTTCCACCGACTTAAAACAATTTCGGGGAGAAATGTACTGTGCTTTGCAACTTCATGATGGAAGTCATTGAATGAATGCACTGTCATTATCCATAAAAGAATTTGTTTTGGTTACCTCAGTTCAAAATTCGATGATTTACGGCTCACCACGCCTGGAAAGGAAAGGCGATGCCTGAAAAGATCATGAATCGTTGGATAGTGGTTGCGTGGGCGGTCTTGATTCAGTTGGCTCTCGGCGCCATCTACGCGTGGTCTGTCTTTACACCGTCCCTCAAGGAAAGCGGATGGTCCACAACCCAGACCCAGGTGGTCTTCTCCGCCGGTCTCGCATTCTTTGCGATCATCATGGTCATCTCCGGAAGATTGATGCCCAGAGTCGGGCCACGGAAGCTGACCATCGCGGGCGGAATAGTGCTGGGCAGCGGCTACATCGTAGCGGGATTGTTGGACACAACCTCGTTCTGGCCGATTTTCTTCCTCATCGGAGTGATCGGCGGCAGCGGTATCGGCCTCGCCTACGTTGTCCCCATTGCTGTGGGCATGCGCTGGTTCCCCGACAAGAAGGGTCTCATCACCGGCCTCGCCGTGGCCGGTTTCGGCTTCGGCGCCATGGGATGGGTGAAGCTCGCCGGCGGGTGGGGCAACCTTATCGAGAACCTGGGACTGTCCATGACCTTCACTATTTACGGCGTGATATTCCTCAGTATGGGCGTGGTTGGCGGCCTGTTCATGGTCTTCCCCCCCAGCGGCTGGCTCCCCAGGGGCTACACACCACCCGAGGCCAATACCGATGGGGCGAGCGTGCCATGCTGCACTACAAAACAGATGCTGGCCAAACCACAGTTCTACATGATCTTCCTGGCATTTGTGGCCGGCGGCGGCGCAGGCCTCATGAGCATCGGTCTCGTGAAGATCTACCCCATGCAGGCTCTCATGGAAAACGGCATATCGAAGGAAGTCGCCAGCAGTATCGCCGGAACAGCGATGGCCGTGTTCTTCTCGCTGGGCAACGGGTTCGGAAGGGTCATCTGGGGTGCCCTGAGCGACAAACTCGGCACGAAACTTTCCATTTTTATTATGCTGGCCACCCAGGGTTGCATGGTTCTGACCATGCCGTGCGTGGCCGGTTCCCAGTGGCCATTGTGGATCTACGCCGGCCTGATAGGATTCAACTTCGGCGGTAACTTCGCCCTGTTCCCGACCATCACCGCCAAATTTTTCGGCGCAAAGAACATCGGTCAGAACTACCCGCTTGTGTTTCTCGCATACGGCGTCGGCGGGATAGGCGGCCCGATCATGGGCGGCAAACTCGGAGCCATGGGAGACTTCCCGCTCGCCTTCACAATCTGTGGTGTGGCAGTGCTGATAGCGGCCGTATTGATCGCCGTAATCCGCCCGCCGAAGAATATGGCGGCGGCATAGACTTCAATAAACACCGCAGACGCTGCGGTATGGAAATTTTGAGACTCACGAACCTCGTACTCAAGGAGACAGAAAAATGGCAGACCAACTATTCAAACCCAAAGCCGAATTCAGTGAGAAAGCCCATATCAAGAATTATGAGCAGTACAAGAAAATGTACGACCGCTCCATCGCCGATCCCGAGGGTTTCTGGGCCGAGGTGGCGGAGGACTTCCACTGGTTCAAGAAGTGGGACAAGGTAACTGGTAGCAATTTCGATCGCCGCGAGGGGAAAATATTCCACGAGTGGTACGTCGGCGGCAAGACCAACATCGCTTACAACTGCCTGGACCGTCACCTCGAAAAGCGCGGTGATCAGGTAGCCATCATCTGGGAGGGCAACGATCCCGGCACCGATAAAAAAATCACTTACAAGGAGCTCCACGAGCAGGTCTGCAAGTTCGCCAACGTGCTCAAGGCCAACGGCGTCAACAAGGGCGACCGGGTCAGCCTCTACATGCAGATGATCCCCGAGCTGGCCGTGTCCATGCTCGCCTGCGCCCGCATCGGCGCCATCCACTCCATCGTGTTCGGCGCGTTCTCTCCCGACTCGCTTGCAGACCGGATCACCGATTCCAGCTGCAAGATCGTCGTCACACAGGACACTGGCCTGCGGGGCGCCAAGAACAACGTTCCCATGAAGACCAACGCAGATCTGGCCGCGCAGAAGGCGCTGGCCTCCAAGGAGAAACCGACGACGGTCGAGAAAGTCATCGTGGTCAAGCGCACGGGCATGGAAGTTCCCATGCAGGACGGTCGAGACGTCTGGTGGGAAGACGAAATGGCCAAGGTAAACGCCGACTGCCCGTGCGAGGAGATGGACGCCGAGGATCCCCTGTTCATCCTCTACACCTCCGGCTCCACCGGCAAGCCCAAGGGCGTGCAGCACAACGTGGGCGGCTACATGGTCTACACAGCCATGACCCACAAATACATTTTCGATTATCACGATGGCGACGTCTTCTGGTGCACGGCCGACATCGGCTGGGTGACCGGTCACTCCTACATCGTGTACGGCCCCCTGCAGAACGGCGCCACCTCGATCATGTTCGAGGGCGTGCCCACTTACCCGAAACCCGATCGTTTCTGGGCCGTCTGCGAGAAATACAAGGTCAACCAGTTCTACACGGCCCCCACAGCCATCCGCGCGCTGATGGCCCAGGGTCCCGAGTGGACCAAGAAGCACAACCTGGACAGCCTCAAGGTGCTCGGCTCGGTGGGTGAGCCCATCAACCCGGAGGCGTGGAAGTGGTATCATGAGAACATCGGCCACGAGAATTGCCCCATCGTGGACACCTGGTGGCAGACCGAGACCGGCGGCATCCTGATCACTCCGCTTCCCGGCGCATGGGGCACCAAGCCCGGTTCGGCCACGCTACCCTTCTTCGGTGTCAAACCCGCCATTCTCGAGCCCGAGAGCGGCAAGGAACTCACCAAGACGGCTTCTTCCGGCGTGCTCGCCATCAGCGAGCCGTGGCCCGGAATGATGCGCACCATCTACGGCGATCACCAGCGGTTCGAAGAAACCTACTTCGACATGTACAAGGGATACTACTTCACCGGCGACGGATCCCGTCGTGACGAGGACGGATACTACTGGATCACCGGCCGCGTGGACGACGTGATCAACGTCTCCGGCCACCGCATGGGCACCGCCGAGGTCGAGAGCGCCCTCGTCTCCCACCCCATGGTCGCCGAGGCTGCGGTTGTCGGTTTTCCGCACGAAATCAAGGGCCAAGGCATCTACGCTTACGTTACATTGATGGTCGGCGAGGAGTACACCGATGAACTGAGCGCCGAGCTTGTCAAGCACGTGCGCAAGGAGATCGGCCCCATAGCCGCTCCCGACCAGATCCACTGGGCGCCGGGCCTGCCCAAGACCCGCTCGGGCAAGATCATGCGCCGAATTCTTCGCAAGATCGCGGAGAACGACACAGGCACCATCGGCGACACCTCGACCCTGGCGGATCCCTCCGTCGTCAATGATCTGATCAAGAGCGACCCCCGCAAGTAATTGACTTAATCGAAGGCAGTCCACACAAATATTGTAACGAAATCAACAAAATAGACTGGCCCAACTGAACTACATTTTCGAGGAGGAATACATGGATCATGGATCAAGCACTGATTGGGGAGAGGACGTAACAGCACAGAGCAAGGCAAAGCTCGGCATCTACTTTTTCATCTTCTACGCGCTGGTATACATCGGATTTGTGTCAATCGCGGTGTACGACGTACATATAATGGACCATAAGATAATTTTTGGGCTCAACCTGGCGATTTGCTACGGCTTCGGCCTTATCATCCTTGCCCTGATCATGGCGCTTATCTACAACTACCTCTGTGCAAAAAAAGAAGCCGCCGCCGTTGCAGCAGGCGCGGGCAAATCATTGCCCACAGAGACGAACGACGACAAGAGCCCATCCACTTCCGGCACCCAGACTGACAGCACGGATTCTGAATCGGAGGGCAAATAAATGTCTATTACCATCTTCCTCACTTTCGTAGCCTTTGTCCTGGGGCTTTCCTTCTACCTCGGTCGCAAGACCAAATCCGCCAAGGGCTATTTTGCCGCCGGCGGAAACATCCATTGGGGTGTCAACGGCGTTGCGTTTGCCGGTGACTACCTCTCCGCAGCGTCGTTTCTCGGCATATGCGGGATGATCGCGTTCTCCGGGTATGACGGGTTCCTGTATTCGATCGGCTATCTCGCCGGCTGGATCGTTGCCCTGTTTGTCGTGGCGGAGCCCATGAAGCGCCTCGGCAAGTTTACCTTTACCGACGCGCTCGACAGCAAGTTCAACAGCAAGGGCATACAGCTGATGGCGGGGATCTCAACCCTCATCGTCAGTCTCTGTTACCTTATCCCGCAGATGGTGGGGGCCGGCGTTCTGGTGGAACCCCTGCTCGGCGTGCCCCATTACTGGGGCGTGATCATGGTCGGCGTGATCGTGATCTACATTGTCGCAACTGCCGGAATGGCCTCTACCACGTACGTGCAGTTCCTGAAGGGCGGCTTGCTCATTATCTTCTCGACCGTATTGGCTGTCTGTTTCTGTTATCGCGGACTCACCACCGAACCGGTAACACTCGATGCCGACGGCAACGAGATAAAGCCTCATGCTTTTGAGACGCTTTCAGCTCAGGAGAGCAATGGCGCGCTGACAATCGACACCGACAAAAACGGAATCGCCTACACCGTGATTGCCGAAAAGACAAAGACCGATAAGGCCGGAAAAGTGCTCGGTCACTTTGTGCTGGCGCAGCACGATGTCGCGCTCCGCGAGGACACGTCGGATGCAAAAGGCCGTATGCTGATCGACCTCAAAAGCATCTCTGTCCACCTGCCAAGAAAGGGCACAAGAGAAAAACTCAAGACGCTCAACAACAAGGACAAGACGGGAGACGTCCTCATTGATGGTGTGCCACACGTCTATAAGACCATTGACGATCAACAGGTGCTCGTGCTGCATGACACCGATAGCGTAACAATAGACGGCGTCAAGTATTTCCAGAAGGACGGCAAGTATTTCGCCAAAATCCAGGAGTGGTTCAAGAAAGATGTCGCGGACGATGGCGCCATTACTTTGACCGAGTGTCAATACGTCGCAGTCCAGCCCAATGAGGGCAAGATCATCAACGGCATACCCGCATCGAAGGAAAATCATCTTCGCCCGGTGGGCAACATCTCGCAACTGCCCGGAGGGAAAAAGAAGACCGGCGGAGTCGGCCCCTTCGAACTCCTGGCGATCATCGGACATGACGATACGCGCATCAAGTCATGGGGCAAGAGCGCCAAGTTCGAGCACGATGACGATCAGGTGACGGTCTACTATCCAATCACTCGCACGGGACCGGAATATACTCGGCCCGGCCTCAAATTCCCGCTGACATCGAAGAACTTCATGGACAAGCTGAACTTTATAAGCTTGATGCTCGCGCTGTTCTTCGGCACCGCAGCCTTGCCGCATATCCTTATCAGGTACTACACCGTTCCGACTCCCGCGGCCGCGCGTAAATCCACCATTGTTGCGATCGCCTGCATTGGATTCTTCTACGTCCTGACCATCTATCTCGGCATGGGAGCCACGGTCAGCGGGGTGCTGAATCCGGAAACCAGCAATATGTCGGCGCCGCTGTTTGCGCGAAGTTTCGGGCTATTCCTGTTTGCGATGATTTCAGCCCTCGCGTTTGCGACGGTCCTCGGTACGGTCTCCGGGCTTATCGTGGCTTCATCCGGTGCCGTTGCGCACGATCTCCTGAATCGGTACGCCGGCGTGGAGATGACCGACAAGACCAAGGTGTGGGTGGGCAAGCTCGCTGCCGTCACGGTTGGTCTCGTTGCGATAATTCTGGGTATCGTGTTCAGAGGAATGAACGTCAGCTTCCTTGTCGGATGGGCATTTGCTATTGCGGCAAGCGCCAACCTTCCCGCAATTTTGATGCTGCTTTTCTGGAAGAAGACTACCGCCAAGGGAATTGCCGCATCAATCTTTGTCGGCATTGTAGCGGCAATTGGTATCATCATGCTCGGACCCGACATGTTCGTTCGTTACGGACTCGAGCGTTCCGATGCGATTATCGCGCTGGGACAGCCGGGTATCATCTCCATCCCGGCGAGCTTCATCACCCTGGTGGTTGTATCGCTTCTGACCCAGAAGAATAGCAAATCCGCAGCCGCCTAACGCCTCCGGCTAACCTCTCGTTCACCCGCCATAGGCCCTGAGGGTGTCGATAAACTTTCATTTGGTTTTACCAAACTGCGGATGAAGCCCGCATAGCTACTTTTTCATATATAAATCGGCAAATCTGTTCTTACGCGTTGTCATCGCAAACAGAACATCCAAAGC
>JAUVDV010000008.1 GCA_030595125.1 Deltaproteobacteria bacterium | reverse complement strand
TTCATGGTTATTTGTCAAGCTAATTGCGCATTATTACATGGCTACACTTTTCCGCTTAAACTGATATGGCAGCAGTGTTTTCTCGTGTTCTTTCATGGGTTTTCTACGCCAAGAAGGGCTCAGACTTCCGGGAACTTCTGGCTAATGCGCATGACTCTTCTCGCGCGGGAAATGGAACGTTCTCGGGAACTAGATGCGGATATCGTCAGCATTTGCCTCATTGCTCCGGCGGCCAACGCCGAGTACCTCAAGCGAATCACCAGCGAAGGCCTGCGCCCCTTCGGCAACACGGTCCACAGCGTTTGGTCGAACCTGGTTGGTGATAAATTCGGGGCGATACATTCCGAATCTCTCATCACCGCTATCGAGAGCATCGCAGATGCAAAGTGGTCGGACTGGTCGAGATACCTGAGTACACGGTACGGCTGGTGGAAGTAGAGCACACTATCGACTACGGGAGTACAGCCCCCGTCCACTTGGAGATGTTCAGATAAACCAGAGTCGAAGGAATCAGAGTCCTTTTATCGGGATCGTCGGGGCTCACTTCCAGTGGAACACGGCGTCAAACAGTTCGGAGGTTCGCACGTCCCGCACCCGGGCCCATCCGGAAGCGGGCTTTGGCGTCAAGAAGCCGAAGTAGTAACAGATGCGGCCGATGAACAGATCGTCGAAGGCTTGTTCGATCACGGAGGTGGCGAGGTCATGTGTTATTTGTGGAATTCTGTGGGACATCGTGTCGGCTACGCTGGGAAATGCCCGGGTGAAGTGAGCCGCCAACTTCATCCGGTCGATGTTACTGCGGGCTTTCTTGTGGAGGATGTAGAAACAGAAGAGGGCAGCGTGCTGCATGTCTCCGCATTCGTCTTCGTATCCGGTGTCGAACAGCCAGTTGAACCGGTCCACGCAGTTGAGAAAGAGATGGCGATAGAGCCTACTCGCGGCCCCCTGTGTCACACAGCTGTCCAGAAATTCCACACCCAGAGTCGTCAGGTAAAAATACTTCCCCTCTTCTTCGACTAGCCCGCAAAGCATCAGGAGATTACGGGTGAAGAACAGGTCCGGCATGTGGGTCTCGCTGCCGGGAACCTTGCGTTCACAAAACATCAACCCCCCTAGCTGTTGGTGCAGTTCGCGCACCGTCCGCTGTGGCAGGTTACCTGTCGCCGTAGTCTTCAGTCTGCCCTCCTCGGCGATCGCGCCCAAGACGGCTATCGCGGTAACCACAATCGGGGCGTGGATAAACCTCTGATCCTCGATACCGGTCTGAACGTCCACGACATCCGGCATCTCAGCCAGAGGGTGACGCCGCAGTCGGAACATCTGCTCTGGCGTCAACCCCAGAAAATCCAGCACCGGGGTCTTGTTCTGTTCCTCTCCAAAACCATCCAGCGCGGTTTGGAGTTCAGCCATGGAGTCGAACGGTCTGTCCCCGACGAGGGTCTTGAACTCGTTGAGGAAATCCGTGGCCGAATTAGGCGTTCCTGCGGCCTCCATTGCCGTCGGCGAATCAACCGGCGTTTCATCCCATTGATGGATGCAGCACTTCTTGAATTTCTTCCCCGACCCACAAGGACAAGGGTCATTTCTTTTAATCTTCGACATCGTAACGCTCTCGGTTCACGCCAGAGAATAGCCAATCGGCGACCTCTACTTCACTCCCCGCAGGGCCCAGATTCGCACTGTGCGATCTCCCGACACGGTAACCATTCTGGTGCCGTTTGCGTAGAACGCGATGCCGTAAACGTTGGCTGTGCCCTGATGCTTGAGAAGCTTGAGGCGCCGAAGTGGCTTGCCTTCCAGCCGGGGCTCGATGACCTGCACCTGGCCGTCGTAGGATGTGGTCACAATCGCGCCGCCGTCCGGATGGAAACGCACGGTATCCAGGTTGTTGTTGTACTTTGTGAATTCGGCGCGCCGGCCCGGATCCTCCATGTCCAGCAGCATCAGCCGGTTGCCTCCCACCGCCAGCATGTCACCCCTCGGAGAGATATCCACGGAGTTGCTGTACGCGGGTGCGGGCACTGTCCAGATTGGACGCGGCTCAACACCTTGCGCCAGATCGTACAACCGGATGTCGTCAGAGGGGTAGAACGTGGCCGCCAGGAGGCGATTTTCGCAGGCCAGATCCCAGCCGTCCATGCGCTTATCGAAAGAGTACGTCCTGGACAAGGTCAGCGATTCGGGGCCGGCGACCTCGTAAAAGGCAAGCTGTGATGTCTGGGCCGGGATGCGGGGCAGGTTGGCCATCAGAATGGTGCGATCGTCGGACCAGCGCAGCTCCCAACACGGGGTCCGGCTGAGCCGTTGCACCATCTCACCGGTAAGGGCGTCGTAGAGGGTGATGCCCTCCTCGTTGCCGAAGATGAAGCGGGGCTCGCTCCCCGGCCCACGCCAGAACATGGCCTCTCCGCGATCGAAGGTACCGGCGGAATACATAGGGTAATTTCCCAGCAGTCGCCGGGATTTGAGGTCGTAGATCCGGACCGAGCCCTCATTGTTGCTCATCACCAGGAGCAGCGTTTCGTCGGGGGAGATGTCCACTGTATCAAGATGGCTTTGCCCCACATGGATCTTCGCCAGCCGACGCCACTTCTTGTGCCGGGCCGATGGGGGAGGCGGCCCGTTATCCACTCGACACTCGCTCGGAAAGACTGCCGGCTCCACAGGCGCGGGCTGCTCAATCGCTTTGGCCTCCACCGCTTCGAACTCCGGTCTTTCCAGATCCGGGGGCAACGGCTCGGGCTCCGAGGCTGCGATCCGCACAACCGGCGGACACTCCATCTGCTGCGGGCAATGACAGGGCGGACATGGAGGCGGCGCCCCGTGACATCCCAACAAGACCAGAGCGATCCCCATTTGCGCAAGCTTCATCTGTTTCCTCCCAGGTGCGTTGCGTAGCATATCCCGACTCGACTTCCACAACATTCCGTGAATAATCATCAAGGCATGAGCAATTTAAACATGGATTCATTGCAGTTGCAGATCTCCCCGGACGTGGCTGCGAACCTCGACGACCTCGTGGAGATTCGGCGGGATCTGCACGCCCATCCGGAGCTTGCCAACCAGGAGGAGCGGACCGGGCGCGTGGTGCGAAAGTTCCTCGAAGGTTGTGGTATCGAGGCCCGTTCCCTGGGCGGAACCGGCGTCGTCGGGCTGATAGAGGGCGTTGATCCGGGCCCGGTGTTGCTGCTGCGGGCCGACATGGACGCGCTGCCGATCACCGAGCAGGGTGATCTGCCGTATCGCAGCCTCAACGACGGCGTGATGCACGCCTGCGGCCACGACGCCCACGTCGCGATGTTGCTGGTGACCGCTCGTCTACTTGCCAGACGCGGCCTTAAGCGCGGTACGGTCAAGCTGATGTTCCAGCCCGCCGAGGAGGGCGGAGGCGGCGCCGCCCGCATGATCGAGGCCGGCGTGTTGCGAGATCCCGCTGTGGATGCATCGCTGGCATTCCACGTGTGGAGCATGCTGCCGATCGGTGAGGTCGCGGTCTCCGATGGCCCGGCGATGGCCAGTGTCGACGGGTTCACCCTCACGGTACGCGGCGCCGGGACACACGCCGCAGCCCCCGAGTCCGGAATCGATCCGGTGTTGATCGCGGCGCAGATCGTCACAGCAGCCCAGAGTCTGATCACCCGCCGCAAGTCGGCCCTCGATCCGGCGGTGCTCAGTTTCACGGCGATCCGCGGGGGGGAGGCGTTCAACGTGATTCCGGAGCAGGTCGATCTGAAGGGTACCATCCGGGCGTTTTCGGTCGCGGTGCGGGATCGGGTCCGTGATGAGCTCGGAGAGCTGGTCCGCGGAATAGCCGGGGCGATGGGCGGTGCGGCGGAGCTGACCTTCTTCGAGGAACTGATCCCTACGGTCAACGATCCAGTGGTGGCAGCGGCGGTTCGCCGAGTTGCGAACGAGGTTGTCGGCGACGCGCGAGTCAGCAGCCCGCCGGCCTTGATGGTCGGCGAGGACATCGGCCTGGTGCAGGACCGGGTACCCGGCGCTATTGCGCTGCTGGGCTGCGGCAACCCGGCGATCAATGCAACTTTCCCCCATCATCATCCACGTTTCGCGATCGACGAGCGCGTGCTGCCGATCGGCGTGGAGATCGCGCTGCGGCACACCGCTCGCTTCCTTTCAAAACCGGAACAGAGTTAGCGGCAATGCTCAATCCCCAAACTTGTAGTGCTTGCGAACCGCCTTGCGAACCGCCCAGGTGCACGACATGCCCTTTGGGAACGTCACCAGGTCGCCGGCGCCGACTTCCACCGGCTCGCCACCATCCGGTGTGACGACAACGTCTCCCTCGAGGAAGTAGCAGACCTCCTTTTCGTCGTAGGTCCAGGGAAACTCTGATTTTTCCTTGGTCCAGATCGGCCAACTCCTCACTTCTTGTGAGTCGAGTCGTTCGTCGTTCGGTTTGCGTTCCACCTTGATGTCGCTCATCTGTTTCTCCCCGGGTAAACGGCTGCGCACGAAGTGCCGCCGATCATCGATGCCAGTGTAACATCAAACGAGAATTGCACATCCCGACCATCGATAGACGAATTCTCCTGGGGCATGGTATATTGTGGGAGTTCTTATTTGAGGAGATCGTTTTCCGGGCTCCTCATAAAAGGGAACCCATGCGTTCATTACAGATTATGTTGCTCATACCGTTGCTGGGCTTCATTGTTCTGGTAGGCGGCTTCGCACGTGCCGATACTGCCGACGACGCAAAGGCTGCATTCGAAGACGGCACACAGTTGTTCAGGCAGGAGAAGTTCGCGCAGGCCGCTGATGCATTTCGTAAGGCTTTCCATCTCAAACGATCGTGGAAGATCTTGTTCAACATTGGTCAGAGCGAAGCGGCGGCAAAGAGATTCGGCCTGGCCCTCGAAGCATTTGAGCGTTACCTGGCGGAGGGAGGCGACGACGTGACCAGCTCCCGGCGGGACACGGTCCTCGACGAGGTGAAGCGGTTGCGCGCCATGGTGGGTTCCCTGGATATCAGAGCACCCGACGGAGCGATCATTTCCGTTGACGATGTGGAGAGGGGAAACATTCCCCTCGCCGGACCACTGATGGTTTCTGCCGGCGTGGAACACCAGGTGGTTGTCTCCTTCGACGGCGAGAAACTCATCGACCGCGTCGTGCGCCTTAGCGGGGGCAAAGCGATGCTCTTGGAGGTCGAGGATATCGTCGAAGAGGACGAGGATACGGAACCGCCCGACGACTCGGATCCGGCGGAGCCGGTCGAGGAGGTTTCACCTGTCCGGACATGGGGCTGGGTCACTCTGGGGCTCGGCGGCGCCATGTTCATCGGCGGAGCGGTCACCGGCGTTATGGCCCTGTCAATCAACAACGATTTGAAGGAACAGTGCTCGGACGGCTCGTGCCTCGAGTCCGACGAAGAAAACGATGTGAAAAAGCGGGACTCTCTGGCTCTGTCCGCTGATATCCTGATCGGTGTGGGAGTTGCCGCCGCTGTGGTCGGCGTTTTGATGTTGACCGTATTCGACAAGGACGAGTCTGGTCCCGGTGCGGGCGTGGCCCTGAAACCCTTGCTTGGGCCGGAAATGGGCGGCGCTACTCTCGAATGGAGATTCTGAGCATGAGCGTGACGAGAATACTCTTGTTGCTGTTGTCGGCAGTGACGTTCCTCGCCGGATGCAGCCTGATGATGGACGGCTTGAAGTGGGCGGATCCCGACGGATCCACCGATGCGGATACCGATACTGACATCGACACGGACTCCGATACTGACATCGACACAGATACCGATACAGACACCGACACAGATACCGATACAGACACCGACACGGGCCCCGGAGAGTGGTGTGACACCGACTTCGGCCTGTGCTGGGAAAACCCTCCGAGTTCAGCCACCATGAACTGGGATGCCGCCGTCGCCTATTGCGTGGGCCTGGACCCGGGCGGAGGCGACGACTGGTCCATCCCAAATATCGACGAGTTGCGAACTCTCATCCGCACTTGCGCCCAGACCGGCCCCGGGGGCGACTGTCAGGTTACCGACGGCAGTGACGATTCAGATTGGGGGGGGTTCTGCGCTGGTTGCTCAACCTCGGGAGGAGACGGCTCGGGAGGTTGCTATTGGCACCCGGACCTGAGCGGCGATTGCATACCGTACTGGAGCAGTTCGCACTACCCGAATCCCTCTTTCGAAAACGCTTGGTATATCGACTTTACCGACGCAAAGCTCAACGCGGCCGCAAAGACTCTTACTTGGTCGTCCGTCCGGTGCGTACGTCCCGAATCGGGAGGGGATACGGATACCGATATCGATTCCGGCACGGGCACCGACGCGAGCGTCGATTGAAAAGAAAAGGATGACAGACGATGAAACATCTTTCGATCTTTTTCATTATGTTCCTTGTGTCCGCCCTGATGGGAGGATGCTTCAAGTCGCAGGCACTTCCCGACGGCGGCGCTGACGGCGACTCGGATAGCGACTCGGACAGCGACAGCGATACCGATGTCGATTCCGACGCCGATTCTGACTCGGATTCGGACACCGACACGGACACGGAAAGCGGGATGGGAGACCCGGCGTGCATGGTAGAGCATATGGGAGAGTGCACGGGTCTCGTGGCGGGCTGCGCGACTTGCGGCGCGGGTAGCGTTCCGTTTGAGGATCTGGCCGACTGTGCGGCGGACGAGTGGTGTTGTGTCTCCGCGCCGGCTCCAACCAACGATTGCGAAACCGGCGGGGGGGTGTGCGTGCCCAATTTCACGGATTCCGAAGATTGCCCGACGGGGTGGGGACCTGTCTATACCTCCTGTGACGGCGAAGGAGCCTGCTGCATGCCGGGCAATTTCTGTGTCTGAGCAAAAATGTCTGGTCGTTGAGTTGAGCCGATCCGCCGTGGCGCTGCCTCAATAGTTACGAAAGATGAAGTCCCTTATCCTGACTGAGGAGTTGGTTTTGGCGAAATACCCGGTTCTTATCTGGCTTGTTTTCTTGTTTCTGTGCGCAAGCTGGAGTGCCGGATGCGATGATGGAAGCGAAATCAGCGAGTTTGGCTCGGACAGCGACTCGGATTCCGACTCGGATTCCGATAGCGATTCCGACAGCGACTCGGATTCCGATACTGACACCGATTCGGACACCGACACTGATACCGATTCTGATACCGACACTGATACGGACACAGACACCGCAGTAGTCTGCTCGGGTCACGGCGTCGAGTACACCTGGGGAACGGTTACTGTCTGCGCCTGCTATCCGGGGTACACTCCCTCGAACAGCTCCGGCAATGACTGCGTACTCACAGATACGGTTTGCGTGGGCGGTTCCATCGATTACGACGTGGACGGCGACGGGACCAACGAAACCTGGTTCGACCCCACCTCTGACGAATGCTGGATGTACGAGCTGGTCAACTACACACGAGCGACCCACGACCCGGAGGGCACACCCGAGTGTCACACCCCTCTGGGGTACAACGTCCTGTGGTCCGCTCACGGGCGAAATCACTCGATGGTAATGTACGATGCCGGCTACCTTTTTCACGAAGACTATCCCATGGGTCAGAACTGCGCTTACGGGGGCGACCCACCAACCGAAATGAATATGTACATGACCGGCCCTAGCGAACCGCACTGTCCCGACTTGTCCCACCACTGCAACATCATGCGGTGTTCATACGGTCAGGTGGGCATCGGCTACTACGCAGGCACCTGGAATACACAGAATTTCATGTAAGGCATCTATTGCCCTAAAAGGAGGAGTTTCTCATGTCCCAAAAAATTCTTATGTTGCTGGTCGCCGCAGCTTTCATCGCCGTCTGGTCCGCAGGTTGCAACGAAGAGGGCATCTACGGTGGATCGGATTCGGATTCGGACTCGGACTCTGACTCGGACTCCGATTCTGATGCCGACTCGGATTCTGATACAGACTCCGACACCGACTCGGACACCGACTCCGATACGGACAGCGACACCGACTCGGACACCGACGGAGCCACCATCGGCAGTGGATCCAATTTCAGTACCGTGCAGGGAATGTTCGATTATGCGAACGGCCAGATGGAATCCTACGCCAGCCATGACCGATATGCGGGTTTCCCGTTCACTACCGGGTACTACCATTCCGACGTTACGTGGCCGTACACCAAAACATGGGACGCAGCAGCGGCAGCAACCGCTCAGGCAGAGGCTGACGCGGTCGTGGGCGGCGCAACCCCAAGCGGCACCGAAACCTTCAACAACCCGGGACAGTTGCCTGTATATATCGCAGGAACCAACACTGCGGCTTACACCGTCGGAGGCCAGGAACGCCCCGGATCGTTCACCACGGAGACGTGTACATTGTGCAACTCCAACCCGTTCATGCGCATGGGCCTTTATTACCAGGATCCCGGCGGGGCCGGCCCCGTGCTTACCAAGATGGGTGTCGGCGCGGCTGCCATGTCCGACGGAAGCACATGGTGGGTCTTTCATCTGGTCCCATAAAATAGACGCTGCTACTTGTGATTCTTCACTTCGGGAAACTGATAGATTATCTCCGAAGGACCCACCATGCCGAGTTCGTCCCGAGCCACTTTCTCCATGTACTCGGGGTCCGAGTGAAACGCCCGGATCTTGGACCTGAGGGCATCGTTGTCCCGGATCAAACAGCGGTTGGTTTCGTTGAGCTGTCGTAGCTCCAACTCCAGGCGATCAACCCGGGTTACCCCTCGGGCGTCAAGCAACTTGTAGGGCACGAGAATCGCCGCCGTGATGATGAGGGCGACGGGCAAGGCGATCCTGAAGAATCTGAATAGCGAGCCCATTTACTCAAAATACAGCGCAGCGACCTCGTGGGTCAAAAAACATGGTACAGGTGCCTCGATGCTTCATGTCAAAGGCATAACCTATCGCATTGGCGACCGCACCCTTTTCGAGGGCGCGTCGGTACATGTGCCGGCCGGCAAGCGAATAGGCTTCGTCGGCGCCAACGGCTCCGGCAAGACCACTCTGCTGCGCCTGATAACGCAGGAACTGGAACTGGACGGGGGCGCCATAGACGTGAGGACCGGGTGTGCGGTGGACACGGTTGCACAGGAAGCTCCGGGCGGGTCTCAAACGCCGCTGGAAACCGTAATCGCGTCGGACACGGAGCTGACAGAGTTGCTCGCTCAATCGCAGACCTGCGAAGATCCCGATAGAATAGCGGAGATACACACACGCCTCGCTGACATCGACGCCCACACGGCCACCGCCCGGGCGGCGATCATTCTTGCCGGTCTCGGGTTCGACGAGGCGATGCAATCGGTTCCGCTTGCGAGCCTTTCGGGAGGATGGAGAATGCGGGTGGCGCTGGCCAGCGCACTCTTTTGCGAACCCGATCTGCTCCTTCTCGACGAACCCTCCAACCATCTGGATCTCGAGTCGGTCTTGTGGCTCGAAGGTTTTCTCAGATCCTATCCACACACCCTGTTGATCGTCAGCCACGACCGAAACCTCCTCAACAACGTGGCACAAAATACGTTGCTGGTTGAGGACGGCAAGCTGACCATGTACTCCGGTGACTTCGACGCGTTCCTGAAGGCGCGTTCGGCGCAGGTAGCGCTGGCACAGGCGGCCCGTACGAAACAGGAAAATCAGCGCAAGCGCATTTCGGCGTTTGTACAACGCTTCAAGGCCAAGGCCTCCAAGGCCAAGCAGGCCCAGAGCCGTATCAAGATGCTGGAGCGTCTCGATCCCATACAGACGATCAACTCCGGCAACAGGGTACTCTTTTCGTTCCCTGATCCCGTCGCGAAGCCCTCACCGCTAGTCAAATTGGACGGCGTGCGGGTGGGCTACAATCCCAATCAACCCGTTCTGGACGATCTCCACCTGAGCATTTTCAACGACGACCGCATCGCCCTGCTGGGCGCAAACGGCAACGGTAAAACCACCCTTGCCCGGCTGCTGGCGCGAGAGCTGTCGCCGTTCCTGGGTGAGATCGTTGCGGCCTCCAAGCTCTGTGTCGGCTACTTTGCCCAGGACCATCTGGAGCGGCTGAACGTAAACATCTCTGCCTTCGAGCAAATGCGCATCGCCAGACCCGACGATGCTTTTGACAAGGTTCGTAGCCGTCTCGGCCGTTTCGGTTTCGCGCAAAGCAGAGCCGAGGTACTTGTAGGGAACCTTTCGGGAGGTGAGAAGACCAGGTTGGCGCTGGCGTTGCTCGCCTGCAGGCAACCCAACCTGTTGATCCTGGACGAGCCCGCCAACCACCTGGACGTGGAAGCACGGGAGGCGCTGATACACGGACTCAACGATTACGACGGCGCGATAATACTGATCTCCCACGATCGACATCTCATCGAGGCGACCGTCGATCAGCTGTGGGTTGTGGGCGAGGGCACCTGCAGGCAGTACTTCGGCGATCTGGGCGACTACCATAAACTCCTCCTGGAGCAGCGGCAGTCCTTGCGGCGTGCCGCCAGATCCGCCAGGGAGGTTCAGGGCGAGCAGAGGAAGAACAAAAAGGATGAACGCCGTCACGCCGCCGATGAACGCGCCAGGCTTGCTCCCCTGAAGAAGGCGGTGTCCGAGGCGGAGGCGATGATGGAGCAACTTTCGACTGAGAAGGATCTCATCGACAGCCGACTCGCGGATCCCGGTGTCTACGAGGGACCATCTGAAGAAATCACGTCACTCACCCGACGACAGCGAGAACTGGAAAAGCTAATAGTGAATGCCGAAGAGGCGTGGCTCGACGCCCAGTCCCGGCTTGATAACTAGCGCTAGCCTCAGGAAAAAACCACCGCCTTTACCGCGATCTCGTAGTCGAGAAAGTGGCTCGGATTACATGTGTGCAACTCGGCATTGCTCACCACAGCTGCCGCCCCGATCAACGCGTCAGGAAGATGTATCGTAACACCTCGCGCCCGTTGTTCTCGCACAGAAGCGGCCGCCAGATCAGCCACATCATCATCCACCACCACCGTACGCAGGCTATTTAGAAGCCTGCGAGTCGTAGTCTCCTCTCCCTGTCGCATCCCCAGCAGAACCTCGGCTCGACTCACAGCGCAGACCAGAATCTCCCCTCGGCCGGCAAGTGCATTTACGTGTTCGACTACCTTCTGATTACCTCGGAGATGCCATATCAAAACATCCGAATCGAGCAAAAAAGGACCACTCATGCGTCCTCTTTCGAATGATCATTTCTCGCCCAGTTCTCACGCTCTTTTCTGATTACGGCCGACGGATTTGAGCGACCCTCGTCGGACCAGGTTCCGGCAGTTTCACGAACGGCAATCACCTGTTCGAGGAGCGCCAGGCGCATTCGAATTGCCTCCGCGATGAAACCACTGCGTTGCCGCACCGGAACCGTCGACTTCAATTCTTCGAGCAGTTCGTCCGGCAAGGAGAGATTCATGGTACCCATTATGATCATAGTTTAGCGCATAGCTGTGCGCATAGCAATGCCTGATATTGACCGAAAGGCGAAATAAAATAGGGCTCCGATCATGCCACGCTTTGCACGAATTCACGTAACAGGTGGTCTGTACCACGTGATCTCTCGTTATAGATCTTGGGCGACAAAATTGCCCCTCCTGAAGGTATTATATCGTAAGATGAGTCAGGAGACAGCCGAAATTACGGCTCGGCAAGCTAAAGAGAGCAACCGAAAAGAATCCGATACCTCGTGATCGCGCTCGCGCTGATCGGGCCGGCATCCGGATGCGTGGATACGGAGGTCGAGGCCGGCGGGGGCGGGAATGACTCCCACTATTTGTAAAGCATCGATTGAAAATTAGAGGACGACAGGCGATGAAGCATATTTCAATCTTTCTCATTGTATTTCTGATGTGCGCCCTGATGGGAGGATGTCACAAATCGCAGGCGCTCCCCGACGGCGACTCGGACACCGATACTGACACCGACACGGATACTGATACGGATACCGACACGGACACTGATACCGATACGGATGCCGACACGGACACTGATACCGACACAGATGATGGATGTACGGCAAGCGGCAACTGGTACGACGCGCTGACCGGTCTCTGCTGGCAGGATCCACCAGGCGCCTCGTACATGAACTGGTACGAGGCGACCGGGACCGCGCATTCCACATACAATCCCGGCGGCGCGGCCGACTACTGCGGAGATCTCGCCGCGGGAGGTTTCAGCGACTGGAGTTTACCCGACATCGACGAGTTGATTTCGCTCATGCGAGGATGTTTGGACGGTGTCGCCACCGGAGGCCCGGATGTGAGCGCCTGCGGCGTGGAGGATCCGGGTTGCTTGGAATTGAGCTGCATTACTTCTCCCGAATGCGACCCATGTTCATCGTTGTCCGGGCCCGGCGCCGGAGGTTGCTACTGGGATCCCGCGCTGGGAGGTTCGTGTGCCGGTTGGTATTGGTCCTCGTCGCCGTATTCTTCCTTCCTCGCGTGGTACGCAAGTTTCAACGGCGGCTACGTGTACAGAAACGGCATCGACTACGGCTACCATGTCCGTTGTGTGCGTTGACTTCGCTTCGCGCCGTTCATCCGTATTTCGGGGACCGTATTTCGGGGACGGACTTCAGAAGTTTCCTGAAAGACCGTGAGGCGAAGCAAAAACAGGCTCCGCTCATGCCACGCTTCGCAAGAATTCATGCGACAGGTGGCCTGTACTACGTGATCTCTCGGTTTCACGACCGCAATTTTTTTCTGGACATCGAAGGACAACACAACTATCGCCCGCCGAGGTGTTACGCAACTTCTGAAGTCCGTCCCCCTTTTTGGTCCCCCTTTTTGATGCGCATAGCAATGCCTGATCTGGCGATCGGCATTGGCCATGAACCAGGCGTTACACCATTTAGAGGATTTTGGTTATGCTTCCACGGGCGGCAGCTCGACGGCTTCTAGACGGATGCGGTTCCGGTCGGCCACTCCAAGCCCTATTTTCTCGGAGAGGGAGAGGTAAGCGACCGGCCTGCGAACGGCGGCGAGGGTGCGCATTTTTTTGAGCGCCCGGTATTTCTCGACAATCTCGAAGCATACCGCGTCCATGGCCACAGGATCGGTGGTGGCGTAGACACTATCGTGGGACACGTGAGCCTTGGCGTTGTGCTTGGGGCCACCGTCGTAGAGGCAAAAGGATCCGTCGCAAATGATGAGCCGCACCCGCCCTCGAATTTGCTCGAGCGCATAGAATTGCGGCATGGCGGTGTGGATCTCACGGTGCATCATGGGGGGCCGCTCCACGCAGCCGAATACCATGTTCTTCATGGCGCAGGTGATACCCGCGAGGTCGTGGTCCTTGAGCACCGGCACGTTGATGATGGCAGTGGACCAGGTGAGGGTCTTCGCCAGCTTGCCCTTGCCCCCCCCTTCCGTTCTGGTGTAGTCGTCCTCGTAACCAAGTACTTCGTGGTTGATCACGCGCAGCTTGCCGGGCTTGTCCTGCCACTGGTACCTGGCGGCGCGCATGTTTCCCCCGAATTGATCGAAAATCATGATGTTCTCGTCGGGAACCCCCACGGACCGAACGCCCTCCACAATGGGGTTCACCACTTCCACAGTGGTTGAGGAAAACCGTCCTCCCAGAACATTTATCTTGATTCCCACCCGGTCGTCCGCCTTGATGAAGCGACTCCACGCCTTGACCGGATCCGCAACCCCCGCAAGGGTGGTGACAGCCTTCTGAACCATCTCGCTCGCCGCCGCTGCGTGAGGGAAGTTCCTGCCTCGCATGCCCGGCTTGTGCACCTCCACAACATGCCCCGGTCCGGTGGCCGGCACCGTCGTTTCGGCAGGGTTCTTTTCAGCCGCCTCGCTCATGGATCCGTCGAGGCCTACCAGTCCGAATGCGGACGCTGCCACACCGAGCCTGATGGCTTCACGGCGACTCAAGAAGCATTTTTTATCGTTCCCGTCTGACATTACTTCTCCTTGACTCCATCCCGGCTTCCAAAAACGGGGAATTTATCGGGAAGCATCGCTACCGCCAACTCTTCCACCATCTCGGTGGCCTTCTCGCTGAATTCCTCGAACCGGCGGATGAACTCCACCGCCTCCTCGGTCAGGACTGCCCCACCGTGCTTGGCCCCGCCCGCCATGCCCTTCACCAGCTTCACGCCCAGTCGATCTTCGGTTGCCCGCACCTTTCCCCACACTGCCCGGTACGACATTCCCAGCTCCCTGGCCGCAGCGCTCAGGGATCCGGTTTTCAATATAGCATGAAATATCTTGAGACGCCCCTCGCCCACGAGCAGCTTTCCGTCATCGTTTTCGAGCCAGATCTTGGTATGGATTTTCATCTGCTGAGATGGCGGCGGAATCCGGACACCCTACTTGCAGTTGTCCAGGTAGAACTCCAATTTGATGGAATTGATTGATACACTGCTATCCGGGTCCGTGACGTCCTCCAGGCCCTGGCAGTTTAGGCGAACGTAGTAGTCGAAGGACTTGGCGATGAGGGGAATGAGCTCTCCATCGAGGGGCTCTGCGAAAAGCTCGACGGCACATGAGTCGTCAAGCTGATTGGAGCCGATATTGTATGTGTTGACGTTCTTCAGGGTGATATGGCCGAAATCGGTGAATAGTAATTCGTCGTCCTTAGGTTGACTCAGTTCGTCGAAAACACCCTGAACAGGCTCGCCGGGGATCCCATTCATGTAGAGATAGGCCTTGGTGGCTCCGGAAACACTGGCCTCGTCGGCGTGCCCCACCTCGAATTTGAACTCATCGTCACTCTTCTGGCAATAGCCGAAATACTTGGCGCCACTCTTCGCGAGAGAGCCGTCGAAGTTCAACTCCTCACATTGACTACAGTTGATGGATCCGTAGACGTATGCGGGCTTGGTTTCCTCATCACACGACAGAAGCGCAAATACCATCACGCCGACGATCATTCCACAAAGAACAGTTTTCATGATTTTATAACTCCTTAGCGACGGACTACTTGGTTTGGTGTCAGAAAAAGATACTAACTTCTATTCCTGCTTTTTCTCAACCTTTTTACCCAACGCCGCAAAAACACTGCGTCCCACTCCCATGGCCTCGCGAACCTCCTCCATCGTCTGCGAGCCGATATCGGCGCACCTTTTCCGACCTGCGTCGAGGGCATCGATGACCAACCCCTTGTGCCTCCTGAGGTAATCGGCGCGATCCCTGATTGGAGCAAGCTCCGCGTCCATACTCTGCGCGAGGATCTTCTTGCAATCGAAACATCCGATGGTTCCCTTGCGACATCCCTGCTCCAGTTCGTCGCGCACGTCCGGTTCCGTGAAGAAACCGTGTATGGAGAACACGTTGCAGATCTCCGGGCGGCCCGGATCTGATCTTCGTATCCGCTGGGGATCCGTGTAGGCGTTCTTGAGCTTGGCCGATATCTCCTGCGCGGAATCCAGCATGCCGATGTGGTTGCCCAGGCTCTTGGACATCTTGTTCTTTCCGTCGAGCCCCAGAATCCGGGGCGCCTCGCTTTTGATCCGCCGCGCGACGGGAAACACCTTGCCGAACCTCTTGTTGAAACGCTGCGCCACTTCCCGGCACAGCTCCAGATGTTGTTCCTGATCCTCTCCGACCGGCACGAGCGACGCCTTGTAAAGCAGGATATCCGCGGCCTGCAGGACCGGGTACTCGAACAGAGCCGTGGACGCTTCCGCCACACCCAGTCCCACCTGCAGACGCTGCATGATGTTGCCCATCCGGTCGTTCATTCTGGCCACTGTCTCACCGATGGCGACGTCGTCCTTCGTGTCCGGATCGAGGCTGTTCAAGTCTTCCTTCAGCTCGTCCAGTCCTTCGAGGGCCTCGCTCCCCAGGGTTTTCAAATTATGAATGGCGGTCTTCATGGCGCCGCCTTCTTTTCTGGTCAGCTTTCTCTGCAAGGCGTTGCGGGCCTTGTCCTTGAACTGGGTCATCCTGAACAGAGATCCCAGAGGGGTCACCGTGCTGAACAGCCATGTCAACTCCGTGTGCTCGGGAACATGGGATTGCACGAAGATCGTGCATTTCTCCGGATCGAGACCGCAGGCCATGGTCGTGAGTGAAGCGTCGAAGGTCATGGCCGGCAACCGGGATGGATCGTATTCCACGGTGATGGCGTGGTCGTCCACAACACAGTAAATCGCGTCGTGATCGTCACACAGCTCCACCCAGCGCTTTACCGCGCCGAGGTAGTTGCCGATGTGGATCTCGCCGCTCGGCTGGATGCCGCTGAAAACACGTTCCGAGTTCATCCGGTTCCTCCCGAGCTCTCGAATCAGCCCTCTTCGTCCAGAGACAGCAAGGACGAGATGAGTAACTGATCCGAAACATTCCGGACCCTTTCAAGCTCACCCTTGTCAAGCCAGAAACCCTTGCACGACGGACAGGTGTCCAGGATCAGGCTCTTGAACTGGGCCGGATGCACCTTGTCGAGAACGGTTCCAGCCTCACATCTGGGACAGAAGAGCTCGAGATCCTCACTGGTGGCACTTGCCTCTCCAAAATCAATTTTCTCGATGTCCAGGAAGAAATTATCGTCCAGCTTCTGGAGTTCCTCCGGGTCCAACCAGATCCCCCTGCACTGCGGGCAAATATCGATCTCGACGATATCCGTCCCCTCGCCGCGAACCTTGACCTCCAGCTCTACACCATCACATCGAAGGCATTTCATGTTTCCTCCTAAAACAAAAATTGAAGCGGCGCGAATCGCAGCTAGAAATCACCGGTATCGACGATTTTGGGAATCTCGTCTACGAAGCTCTCGCGCAACTCCATCACTTCGTACACCATGCCCTGCCGGGTCGCGATGAAAAACGCGTTGGGTTTCTGGACGCGACCCTCAATGACAGTCTCCTCCAACCGAATCACTCCGCCTTTCCCCTTCTTCTGGGCGATGACGGAGGCGCCGGCCCCGAGGATGAGGACGACGACCGTTAAAGCGGCAAGAAATCGAAAAAAGAAATTACCATTCATGCCAACCCCCTATCAAAAAAAACAGTTTCAATCCAGCAGCTCTGAAATCCGGTCGACAAATGACCGGGCGTCGTTGTTCACGCGGGTCACTACCAGGACAACGTCGTCGCCGGCAACGGTCCCGAGGATCTCCTTGTATCGCCCATCGTCAATTGCGAGCGCTACCGGTTGAGCGCTTCCCGGGGATGTCTTGACGACCACCAAGTTATTTGCCTGATCGATCCTCGTCACGAGCCTCTTCAGTGTACCCGTGGGATCCGGCATCTG
Source organism: Deltaproteobacteria bacterium (assembly GCA_030595125.1). Taxonomy (GTDB): domain Bacteria; phylum Myxococcota_A; class Polyangia; order JAAYKL01; family JAAYKL01; genus JAUVAN01. Next base: position 69,165 of record JAUVDV010000008.1, on the reverse strand, counting down.
GGGCATATCTGCGGCACCGGCGTTCCGCAGCGTCGTGTATCCCCCTTTTGATTTCATCAGGTTCAGGTCGGCGATATCTCGCGATAGCGTCGCCTGGGTAACGTTGAATCCATTTTTGGAAAGCTGTTGCGCCAGCGCGGCCTGGCTGGGAACCTGCTGTCCGCGAACAATTTCCAGGATGGCTTGCTGTCGAGTTCTCTTTGACATTCTGACTTTCCGGGGCAAAAAAAGATCCTACATTAAAAAGAAATGCCCAGTAATATCTGTAGAGTCTGTGGAATCGTCAGATCATTGTCGGTAAAAGAATTGTCCGGGGTGTCGTCGCCGTCGGGATCCACGGTCCCCTTGAACCCACCGAGGGGGAAAAGGACGCCGTACTTGATACCCGCGTGGAAGTTGTCCGAGGACACATACATCACCTGAGCGTCGAGCTCCACGCCCAGATTCGATGAATTGTCACTGATGGTAGTTTCGTCGTAGACCGCCCGGCTGTAAATCACATCGAACTGTATTCCCAGCTGCTTGCCCATGGCGCTGCGCAGGAAGTCGTAGCGAAGCCAGGGATTGAAGTAGTAGCTCTGGGACACGCTGCCCAGGATGTGATGGTACATGATGAAATCGTTGCCAAAAGCCGGGTTGAACGAGAACGCTGTGAACTGTTCGCTGCCCGGGTTGTTGGGTTGATCGAAGGTGGTCGGCGCGTTCAGCCCTTCCACATCCTTGTCACCCGAGGCGAACCCGAACTCCAATCCTATTCTCAACTGATCCGAAAGCAGGCCGTAGTCCGCCTGGATCACGCCTCCCCACTGTGTGAGGGTGAGCGGATGGGCGAGGTCGAAGTCCGCTAGATCCGTATCCGGGTTGCCCACTTCGCCGTAGATCAGGGCGATCTCGATCTCCAGGTGGAAGGTGTCGACCAGCAGCTGGAACCAGAGGTCGGGAGTGATTGCCCACATGTCGCGGCGATAGAAATGATAATTGGAATACTCCTCCGATTCCCGCGCGTCGACCGTGTCGTTCGCCTGGAACGAGAGTACCTGTGAGCGGTAGGTGAAGTGCAGACCGGTGTTCACAACCCAGTCGCCCCGCTTGATCATGGCTCGTTGATCTTCCTCGTCGTGTATGTAGCCCAGGATCCCCACCAGCTGGTAGGCGTCGTCGAGCTGCGCCGCATCGAACGGTCGCCCGGCGGAGGAGACCATGGATACTCCCTCGCTGGGAAAATCGAAGGCGGGGGCGATGAGCCAATCGTTGATCTTGGTGGCGAACATCAGGCGGTCCACTGTGTCGCCGAAGTCCTGATCGATGCCGTTTCCGGCATTGTGCAACATCCCGAGGCCCCAGTGATCGGCCATGCGCCCGAACCGGAGCTGTCCGATGGGCGTCAACACCTCGCCCCATGCGCGCCGCACCACGATCATGTCTCCGTAAGAGTATGGCGGACCCATATTGTAGCCCTGGATGGTGGACACGTTGATGTTCTCTCCGGAACCGTAATCCTGATGGTGTTCGGGGGAAGATCCGAGCATCACGTTGTCCAGGAAGTCTATCTGGGACTTGATCCACACTTCCTCGCTGATGTTCAAAGTAGGCTCCACCCGCAGTCGCATATTGGCCCCCGCCAGCGTGGGTTGGTTGCATGATCTTCGCCCGCCGTCCTCGCGGCAGTCCTCCCCGATAGCCCCATCGGGATCGTTGTCGGCGTCCACTACCATCTCCAGGGGGCGGTTGAACAGGGCGTCGTCATTGCGAATGTAGAACTTGTGATACAGCTCGGGGCGAACCCGGAAGTAGCCGTGCAGCTCGAGGATTTCCAGATCCCGTTCGGTCCAGTCTTCCACCGCCTGGGCCGCCGCGCCTTCCTCCGCGAGGAAGCCGTCGTCGCCGAGATCCGCCTCGGGGTCCATGTCACCAAGGGCGCCCATGTCCAGGTCAACAGTCTGGAGCGGCTTGAGGTCCATGGATTCGTCGGCGGTCTCACCCTCGTCGTCTTCTTCTTCCGGCTCGTCCGAAGAATCTAAATCTTCTTCCTCGCCTTCGTCTTCCACCCCGCCGTCCGAAGAGTTCTCCTCGCCGGTCTCTTCCCCTTCGTCTTCTTCATCTTCATCCTGGGCCATGGCCGCGGGAGCGACGGCGAAGAGAATCGCGATGCCGATAAGGCAATACCAATACCTGATGGTCAAAATCATTTCTCCCTCGAAACCCTCGACAAAAAAGTTGACGGTAAAAGCACGTCCTCGAATTCGAATTTGACATATATGTCAATGTCGACTTGCCGTAAAGTCGAAGACGCCGTGAACCCGTGTACCCCCTGGGGGGCTGTAATGCAATATCGAAGGTCGATGATCTCAACGAAGCGCCAAGCGCGACGGTTGACGACGACCTCAACGACACATGCACGCTCGTTCTGACAAATTGTCCGCAGAGGGTTCTATATTATTTCCGATGGTTTTCCACATTCAATGTTAGAATAATTCCACGTTCACAACGAAAGGTCGGGTAATGCGATACTTGCTTTTAGTGATAATGGCGACCGTGCTGGTTTGTGGCGGCTGCTCGGACGGATCGTCGGACAACGGAGGAACGACCGATTCTGATTCCGATTCCGATTCTGACACAGATACGGACACCGATTCCTGCACCGGTTGCCTGATCGGATCTGAGTGTTTCCCCGACGGTGTCGCAAACCCCCTCAATTCCTGCGAGGTATGCGATACTGCAAACTCAACCACCTATTGGACCGACAACAACGGCATTTCCTGTGACGACGGGTTGTTCTGCAACGGTGCTGATACCTGCTTGGGGGGTACTTGCTCAGTGCATTCCGGGGACCCCTGCGGAGACGACGGCCTGTTCTGCAACGGCGCCGAGAGCTGCAACGAGACCGGCGATGTCTGCGACCATTCCGGCGACCCCTGCGTAGACGACGGGTTGTTCTGCAATGGCCCAGAAGTGTGCAACGAGATAGGCGATGTCTGCGACCATTCAGGCGACCCGTGCCCCGACGACGGTATCTTCTGCAACGGTACCGAGAGCTGCAACGAGACCGGTGATGTCTGTGATCATACCGGCGACCCTTGCATTTCCCCGATGATCTGCGATGTGGATGAGTGCGCTTGCGAGAATCACTGGGAGGGTATTAACTGCGACATCTGCCCAGGCAACTGGGATCCCGATCAGGACTGCAATGCCTGCCTGGATTATTATTGGGGCGGCGACTGTGAGAATTTCTGTGTCCGCTATGTTGACTTCGGAGCGAGCGGCGGCGATGGCCTGAGTTGGGTGACCGCCACCTGGGACTTGCAATCTGCGCTGAATTCGGCTGGCGCTTCCGCGCTCTCCAGCGGCGGTCGTTGCGCGGTTTGGATCGCAGCAGGAACCTGGAATGTCTACTACTCATCGATCGGCGATGTGATCGATGTTCCCGACAGAGTAGATGTGTACGGCGGCTTCGACATGACCGAGAGCGACCCGAGCGAGAGAGATCTGCTGAGCAACGAAACCATCCTCGACGGAAGCGACGGGATATCCGGAATGCTCCATGTGACCAACGCGATCATCACAGCCGGCGACAACAGACTCGATGGGCTTACCATCGCCAACGTCGGATCGACACTCTTGTACAGTTCGGCCATCAGAGCCTATGTCGGCCCGTTAACCATCGCAAATTCGAAGGTCGTCGACAACGATGCACAGGCGATCAGAGCTGAGTCGTGGACCTCGAGCAATCCGCTGGTCGTCGAGAACACTTCATTCGAAAACAACGGCGTCTACGGAGACCTCCTTATTAACCTCGGTCAAGCCCAGTATGTGACATTTGTTTCGTGCACGTTTCTAAACAACAAAGGTAAAATAAAAGAAGGTGCATTCGGCACCCCTGACGTATCGATCGCGTTTGACGATTGCTATTTCGAAGGCAATACCAATTCCGGGCCGACTTATCCACACCCTCTCATCTACATGGCGTCTAGCGCCGCGTCGGCTGACGGGCTGCAGATCACGAACTCCACCTTTGTCGACAACACCGTGAAACATTTGATTTATCTTGGCCAATCCAACGCGTTTATCGACAACTCCACGTTTATCAACAACGCCTCATCATGCGAATCGCTGGGCGGCGGAGTTGTGAAAGCCCACGGTTCCTCTACAACATCCGTGGTGCACTCGCTGGTGATTCAAGGCAGCGAGTTTTCAGGCAATTCCTGCGGAAGCGGCGTCGCCAATCCCAGCCAAACAGGCGGGGCGGTCTCCGTCGGCATCAACCTGGACGTGCAGATCTCGGACTGTCAATTCACCAACAACACAGCTGGCGGCCAGGGGGGCGCAATCTATGTCGATGACGAATTTGTGGGGTTGTCAATATCGGGAAGCACATTTGACGGCAACGAGAGCTTTACAGACGAGGCACGTCCAACGGACGGCCTGTACCTGAACCCTGTGTCTTATTCCACCACCGAGCCAGCGTCCCGATCGATCTTCATCGAAAACAGCCAGTTCGACAACCATCCCAACTATGCAATCAACTTGACCAGTTATATCGACAGCTCATACACGGGTTCGCTCTCGGCGGAGATCACCAACACCGGATTCTCGAACAACTACTTCGGCGCATATATCTATAGGGTCAACAACGTTGTCATCACTGACAACGAATTCGGCTACCATTCCTTTCCTTGGGGAGGCTGTCTCTCTATCTCGTGCTGCACCCTCACGACCTGCTGCACGAGGGATGTCACCGGGAACGTGTTCCACCACAACACCGGCTACTCGTATTACAACGATGGCGGCTCTGGAGAAGGTCTCGCCCACAACCTGTTCGTGCACAACATCGGAACGATCCTCACGGGCTCGAAATACGGCGTGATGGACGCAGTGTTCGCCGGTAACAGCGGCCCGCTGGTAGTCGGGACGGGCGACGGCCTTTACACGGTCGTCGACAGTGTAATGTCGAGGAATGAGGTCAGCTCGGGCGACCTCGTCTTGGCGAACCACAATCTATCCGTCTACTTCCAGAACAACATCGTGGTCGGCAATCACACAGCGATCGGAGCCACGTTCAAGGCAGAGGACGGAGATCACGGACACGTCGAAAACAACGTCTTTGCCGGCAACACCGGCGGACCGGCGTTTCTCAATGCCATCACCGACCTCGGATGGGGGGGGACCTTCGAAACAGCCAACAATACGTTCGTGGCAAACACCACGGCGATCCACAACGTCGAGCTAGGGCAAGCCGACAACAATGTCGCCAACTGCATCCTCTGGGACAATGATCAAGAGATCACGTTCGACACCGACTACCCCGAAGTAACGTACAACGACATCCAGGGCGATTGGGGCTCCCCGCTTGCACAGAACATCGATATAGATCCCGCCTTCCTGAGCTATCCGGCCGCAGTCGACGGGACGTGGAGCGATGTCCAGGAGAATGCCGCGACCTGGCAGACAGAGCTGACCACGAACTCGGGACCGCTATGGACGTCGGGCGCGCTGTCTGGCCTGTTGCTCGTCAACCAGGCCGGAGATTGGCACTATATCGCGTCCAATACGGAGGACACGGTCTTCATCTGGGGCCACTTCGGCGCCGATTTCTCCATTGGGGACATTTACTCGATTATCGATCTCCGCCTCAGTGTTTCCTCACCATGTGTGGACGCCGGCAATGATTCATTCGGTCCGTTGACCGACTTGCTCGGCAATCCACGCAACGACGAAATTCCCGGCGGAACGGTTATCGATCATGGGGCATACGAGTACTGGTAGGCAGGCTTGCGAATTATGCCGACTAGCCCTTCCACTTCTCAAACTTCTTCAGGGCTTCTTCGAGGAGCCGCTTGCCTTCCCGGTCCAGGTTGTCCAGCACGGTCGGGGTGATGGCTATCATGCCGTCCACCTGCTCCTTTCGCCCCGAATGAACACCGAAGAGCATCCCGATGATCGGTATCCGGGAAAGACCCGGCAACCCCTTCTTGGAGCGCGATTCCGACTCCGCGTCCAGCCCGGAGAGAATGATCGACTGGCCCAGACCCAGGTGGATGAGGGTCTCCACCCGCGAGATGGTCCGCCCCGGCACGTCCTGGGAGGTCTCTGCCAGATCGGCCACCTCTGCGTCGACCTCCAGATCCAGCAGGCCCGCCTGGGGATCCAGACGGGGCAACACCCGGAGACTGCAACCGTAGGAGACCGTGCGCAATTCCGCAGCCTGGGATCCGGCGACGGCGACGTTCACCTCTCCGCCCGACGAGTAAGTGGCGCGGTTTCCGCTTGTGGTGATGAGGGTGGCGCGCTTTCTGATCTTTATCCACCCCGCCTGGGCAGCGGCCTCGATGGAGGGCAACGCCTGGTCGACCACCTGGTAAGTCGCCGCCGCGCCGCCGCCGAGCATGTCCCAGCTCATGTTGAAACTCTGGGTCCCGCCGATCTGGCCGGGCCAGTTCACGCCGGCTCCCCACACGGAGCTCTTGCGCATCTCTATAAACGTGAGATCAAGCCTGACATTGGTGCGCGGCCGCACCCTAAACGGATCGACCTGCGCCAGGGCCTCCACCTGGCCTGGATAGAGCTCCGCCACCCGCTCGACCCTGCTCATGGCTGATTCGTCCGGAACCGTGCCGTCGATAAAGATACGAGGACCGACCCTGCGGAGCGTCAGCCCCTCCAGATCCCCCAGCAGATCGTTGATTTCCGTCTCGATCATCTCCGGACGTCGGGCGAAAACAATTATGAGAAGATTTCGCTGCCCGCCGTGCTTCTTGATCAGCAAAAGGGAAGTCCTGCCCGGCCTCACCGCGGTGATCACCATCTTCTTGCCGTCCCTCGGGATCTTCACCTCGATAACGCCCCGGGCGCTCTCGGAGAAACTGGCCACCTCGGACACATCTATCACGCGCTGCTCACCCATCACCAGCATCAGCTCACGCTCGGGGCCGCTGTTCTCCTCTATCGCCCGATCTCCGCGAACGGTCCCCGCCGCAAGAACGACAGGCAGCACTGCAGCTCCGAGGATTGCACCCAACATTGTCCTGGATTTCATCGTTCACCTCCTTTAAAAGCCGGCCGCTATCATTTTCCCCTTCCCCTCGCAGGGGAAGGCCGGGATGGGGTTGCCCCCGGAAATTGAACAGCCGGGTTCACACCCGTTTAATCGGTCGTTTTCTTCTTCGGTTGCGAAAAAAAAGAAAAAACGGAAGACTCGCCGGATGAGTAATAAAAAAAGCAGTCGACTTTCGACCAGGGACCTGACCGTTACACTCCCCTCCAGGTGGATGAAATTCAAGACGACAACGGATCTCAAGAGACACGACGGCATGATAGGCCAGGACCGGGCCATGCGCGCGGTGGAGGTCGGTCTCAAGATAGGCACGCGGGGCTACAACCTCTTCGCCGTGGGAGAGCCCGGCTCCGGGAAAACCTCAACTCTGGTACGCATGCTGAAGGAACGCGCAAAGGGCGAGCCTGCCTCCCAGGACGTGTGCTACGTGTACAACTTCCAATCGACGGACAGGCCGAGACCACTGATGTTGCCGTCCGGCAAGGGCCGCGCACTGGCCGGTGATATGGAGCGAGTGGTGGGGGAGCTCGACCGTATGATCTCCCGCGTTTTGTCGGAGGGCACGTTCGGGCACATACGGGCGGGGATCATCTCCGAGACCAGGCGCAAGGTGGACAATCTCAACCGTCGAACATCCCAGATAGCCAAGCGGCTGGGCCTCAAGTTGGAGGAGGGCGAAGACCACCTTCGCATCATCCCGACCTGGAAGGGAGAACCCCTGGACGAAGAGAATATCGACAAACTTCCCCAGAGGGCACAAAAGCGCATCGAGGCGAAGATGCTCGAGTTCCAAAAACACATTGACTCGTTCGCCTACGCCCGGCGGCAGATCGAGCTGGACCACGACTCCCGGCTGCTGGCGGCAGAGGTGCGGGCGGTGTCGCCATTGATCAAGGAACTCCTCGGAGAGGTGACCTCCCGGTACAAGGGGATGGGCGAAGATGTCCGGGAATACTTCGAGCAAGTCGAGGAACACGTCATCAAGAACCACCGTGTCTTTGTTTCACGGGAGGAAAACGACAACGAGGAAAACGGCTGTGAGGAGGACAACCCGATTCCGGCCGTGGATCCCAGGGTGCTCTTTCACGTGAACGTCCTCGTCGATCGCAACGTCGAATCCGGAGCTCCGGTTATCGTGGAACGCGTGCCCGCGGCCTCCAATCTCTGCGGCCTCTTCGAGTATCGCGAGACGGCGGGCGGAATGGTCACCGATCACACAATGATCCGCTCCGGCGCCTTGCACCAGGCCAACGGCGGCTACCTGGTCATCCAGGCGGGCGATCTCCTCAGCCAGGAGAGCGCCTGGAACTCCCTCAAGCGGGCCCTCCGGCACAAGGAGATCCGCATAGAAGAAGGGATGGGGATGGGAGACTCCAGGCCCCGGCTCGCCGGCGCGCTCAAGCCGGGAGCCGTGCCGCTGAACGTGAAGGTCATCCTCATCGGGAGCCATGAAATCTACTACGTGCTCAAGACCGAGGATGAGGATTTCCAGCGACTCTTCAAGATCCTGGCCGATTTCGAGACATCCATGGAGCGCAACGAGACCAACGTGATGCAGCTGGCCCAGTTCGCAGGCCAGGTGTGCGTGGAGGAAGAATATCTCCCGCTCCACAGATCCGGGATGGTGCGCATTCTCGAGTTTGCCTCGCGTCGCGCCGAGAACAAAGATCGTCTGATCACCAGGAGAGCAGAGCTCCTGGATCTCCTCGCGGAGGCGAACATGTTCGCGCGGACGGCCAGAGCCAGATCCATTCGGGAGCAGGATGTGGAGCAGGCGCTTGTCGAGGCCGATCTTCGCTGCGGATCGATCCCGGACGCCATGGAACGGGAAATCGAGTCCGGCACCATACTCATCAAGACCACGGGGGCCACGGTGGGGCAGATCAACGGCATCGCCCTGTACGACGTTGCGGGCAGCCTGTTCGGCGTCCCGGTACGCATCACCGCCCGAACCTACGCGGGCCGGCGCGGAGTTGTGAACATCGATCGGGAGGTCGCGCTGTCCGGAGCGGTGCACGACAAGGGCGCGCTGATCCTCATCGGATACATGGGCGGGCGCTTCGCCCAGAAACAAACTCTCGGATTCTCCGCATCGATCACCTTCGAGCAGTCGTACGACGAGATTGACGGTGACTCGGCATCATCGTCCGAACTCTACGCCCTCCTTTCTTCGCTGTCCGGGTGTCCCATTTACCAGGGAATAGCGGTTACCGGGTCGGTGAACCAGCTCGGCGAGATCCAGCCCATCGGCGGTGTGAACGACAAGATCGAAGGGGTGTACCAGATCTGCAAGAACCGGGGCCTGACCGGGAAAGAGGGTGTGATGATCCCCTCCGCCAACGTGCGCAATCTGGTCCTCAAACGGGAGGTTATCGACGCGGTTCGCCTGGGCAAGTTCAATATATGGGCCGTATCGTCCATCGACGAGGGGATCGAGGTGCTCACCGGCGTGGCGGCCGGCAGCTATCGCAAGGACGGAACCTGGACACCAGGGAGCATCAACGACCGTGTGCAGAAGCGCCTGACGGAGTTGGTGGAGGTCATCAAGACGGCCCCCGGCACCGCGCTGGACAGAAATCTCTGATCCGGAACCCCATCCTCAAACGTCCTCGTGCTTGGCATTTGTTTGGACTACACGTCAGATCCTCAGCTCTCAGATCCGTCGATCAGCTGCAGAAAAGCCGAAACGGGAAAATGGGGGACGTCTCCCATCAGAGTCATTGTGAGGTGTCATTGTGAGGTCTCCCCTAAAAGCGGACAGACATCCACGGAAAAAGAATTTCATAGTGGGCGTCGACGGGCACACACTCGTCGTCTTCCCAGTAATAGCCGAACACAATCTGATTTTTCAACAAGTCGAAGCACTCCGATTTTTGTTCGCAAATTGCCTGCGTTACTCCCTCGCTCAAACTGAAAGTACCTGTAGAAGAGCAGGTAAAGAGTTGTTTCTCATGAAGGCATTCCAAAAAATTTGTAAATCGTACCGGTTCAATAAAATCCGTAATCTGTTTGAAAGGCGGCCCTACATCCGACGAAACGTATCTGCAAAAATATGGTCCCTGGGTTGTGTATAAATCACAGTCAATCTCGCACCAACTCCGGTAGCGAGACGCCGCGTCTTCTTTGTCACAGGAGTTGTAAGGATAGGTACAGTCGTACACCGCTATCGATTTCTTCTTCAAGAGCTTCGTCGGACAATTGCTCGGAATACTCCCACTCGCAGGTTGTTTTTTCAGTACATGCCGGTCGACAATATTCTGGTGCGTTCTCGTTTACTTTTTCAACAGCGTTTTCAAATCCTGATTCACATCCACAGACCATCTGCATTGACATTGTGCCAAGCAATACCAAAAAAACACGGGCGGACGCTGCTTTCCATTTCAACATGTATCTATTCTTCAGTCATAGTCCGTGCCCCCGCAGTCACCCGACCAGTCCGGGACAGTGCATCCGTCGTCAAGATTTTCCTGAATGCAAACATTGTCCTCAGTCGAATTCGCATGAAGCCCAAGCTGGTCGACAAGATCCGTGGCCTGACAGTCCGGCAAAGCCGCGTTGCCCGTAATCCACAACAGGTGACCACCCTTCTCAAAGGAAGACAATCCCGAGATGTCGTGCAAGCGTTCATTATTGGAGATCGACAAGCCCTCTCCGATGGTGACCAGGGCGTCGAGACCATCGAGATCCTGCAGCAATGGTGCGTTTCTGATGTACATTGTACGCCCGACGTGGGTCAGGCTGCGAAGCCCCGACAGATCCGAGAGAGAGTCGAAATAGATACCAAACCACCACCCGATAAGCAGATCCTCGCCGACCGAGATCAGGTTGCGGAGCCCTTCCAGATCCTCAAGAGACGGATGTCCGACCCCTTTTGAGTCGCTGATGAAAACAAGGGATCTGGGGACATGGGTGAGTTTTTCGAGACCATCGACATCGCGGAGGGACGGATTGTCAGAGAAACCGATAGAAGCCGCGTGTTCCATGTTACACAGACCGTCGACGTTCTCCAGATTGTGGTTTCCATAGATCGTCAGAAACTCATCGATCTCTCTCAAATTGCTCAATCCGTCGAGGTTCTTGATTCCCCAGGAACCGCCATGATCCCACAAATGACCAATCACCAAACGTCCTCCAACATACTCCAGGCTCTGAAAGCTCGACAGATCATCGCCCCATGGATCACCCTGGATTGTCAGGTCGCCGGTGACCGTACGGAGACATCGGGGAGGCTCTATGGCGGTGTTCATTTGGGAATGCACAGTCAGGTCACCCTCAATTGTCGTGCACTGGGATAACGCGCCGCTTGTGGACGCGTACAAAGTAGACAATTCGTCGGTGCACACGAGTTCCGGGCAGTCCAGAGGCGCGGCATGACATACCGGACCTTCGACACCACCGCCGTCGCCATCGCCGTCCGTTTGATCATCGACATCCCGAGAGTCGTCACAGCTGGTGAGCAGCAATAACGCCGAAGCGATCAACAACCAGATCAGAACAAAAGAACGTGACGTCATCTTCACCATGGTGCACCTCCCGGCATGTCCCGAGGGTAAAAATGCAATTCTGGGGCCAACCATTAGCAGGTAGCTTCAGGTTGATTTCATTACGTTATTCTTGTGATTCCCGATGTGGGATGTGCCAGTGTGTGCCAATGACAAGCAATAATTACCGCATTTAGAAATGGGGAGAGCTGTTCATGGAATATGACTTGTTCACGTTTGCGTGAACAGACCAAACTGGTCTCGAAAGGCCTCACCAGGAGAGAGAAGGTGCGGCTTCGAAAGGTATTATGTCGTAAGATGAGAGACAGCCCGAATTTTCGGCTCAGGCAGAAAAAGAGAGCGGAGTCTACTGTTTTCCTTCCAGATCTTCGAGGCGTTCCACGAGGTGTTCGATGGTCTCTTTCAGGGCTGCGATTTCGGAATCCTTCTGCTGTTTCAGCTCCTTGATCGCGGCAAAGGCAATACCGTCCATATCGACTGAGCTTAAACGGCGATCGCTTTCGCCCAGCCCGAATGCCGCATAGAAGTCCTGAGCCATGGGCCCGGCGTGACGAATGGAGTCGTCCTGGGTCAAGTAGTTCCAGGTGCTGATCTCCATATCGCAGATCTTGTCGAGAACTTCGCCGCCGTCGATCTCGTTGATGTTCTCCTTGGCGTTGCGGTCGCTCAACGACGACCACGCCCCCGAACCGGCGGGGAGCTGCACGCCGTTCGTCGTACCCGTTGCCGCGGAGAAGAAGACGACCCCGCCGCTGGCGCGAACCATGAACTGATTGTCCGCTGTGGATTCGGTGAGATTGTTGGTCGCGGCCGAGCAAGGGCTGACATGATCGCAGTATTGATCTAGAAGGGCTCCCCCTGTTTCATCGTTCTGCGCAACGCCATGGTTTCCCATGTTGTTTCCGGTCGTGTAGTCATATGTGCACGAGCTGCTGGACCAGACAAACGTGTTGTCGTGATAGACGCGCGCGTTGGTGCCCCCAGCGAAACTATTGTTGGCGGCAACTATCTGGTTGTTCATCCCGCCGGGGATCGTGCTGGCGTAGCTGTAATTGTCGATCAGATTGAGCCAACCGCCGCCGATTGTGCTGTATTCACCTACAATGTGATTTCCTCGTCCACCCGCGATGGTCGTACCTTTTTCGAAACTGAGGTTCTTCTGACCGCCCGCGATGGTCGAAAACGGGCCGTAGAATATCTGGTTCCACGAGCCGCCGCCGATGAATGCGTCGTAGGAATTGAGGAGGTGGCTATTGAATCCGCCGACGATGGTGTTGTACATGTCGGACGGATTGTAGGACCGAATCAGGTGACTGTATCCACCGCCGATAAACCCATACTCGCCATACTCGTTGATCATATTGTCTCTGCCGCCGACGATGACGCTCCTGTCGTCTTTGATAACGTTGTTTCTTCCACTGCCGATGAAAGAGTAGAGGCGGGAGATGTGGTTCTCCCTTCCCGAGCCGATGAACCCGTAGTCGTTGTTGACGGTGTTGCTGCGTCCCGCGCCGATGAAACTGTACGGCGAGCTGTTGCTGACGCCTTCGGTGATACACGCGTCAGCATTATCAACAGGGCAATTGACACCGTCTACGCAGCGTTCGGTACATTCCAGGCCAATGAAGTTGCCCCGGCCGGTGGCAATGGCGGAGAGCTCCGTGTAGTCGTTGCGGATCTTGTTGTAGCTGCCCCCTCCGAAGAAATAGTTGTCCACGGTGGTGTCGACCTCGTGGCCGATTCCTCCCATCACGTTCGCCTGGACGGTGAGGTCGCCGGTCATAGTATCACCGGTCACGTTCACGTAGTCCGCGTCGTGGTCGTGGCTCACCGGGGAGTACAGCCCCGCGTGGTCGCCCCAGACGTAGGCGGTGTCCCAGTTGGTGATGTCGCCTGCGGCGATGCCGGAAGCGGCGGAAGCGCCGAAGACCGGGTCTGACTCGGTGGTCAGGTAGCCTGCTGAACCGTGATCACCCCATCCGTAAGCAGTGTCCCAGTTGGAAACCTGCGTTGCGGTGACTCCCGCTGCGGGGGAGGAGGAGGATACGAAGTTGTTGTTGATGTCCGTTTCGGTCAGCGAACCGACCTGCTGGGAAACCTGCGCCTCGATGGCAAACGGAACCGTCGCGAGCTGGAAACGGTCCATCTCGGGATCGGTCTCAACAGTGATGCCTACCCACACCTCCGCGTTTGTAATCAGAGACGCGAAGTCCAGCGCCGTGTTGTCGCCCAGGTAAACCGTGAAGAAACCTTCCACCACATCGACATCGACGAAGGTGTCGGTCCACAGCACCGTGCTGCTCGACTCGCCGTCGTACAGGGTGAACGTGAGGTCGGTGAGCGCGTCGATGGGCAGATCGGCGGAATCCGCCAACACTCCCTGTACCGGAATCAGATCCGGAACCGTGGCAAAAGCGCCGGTGGAAATCATCGCCGACAGAGCCGCCCACAGAACAATAAACATTCTGGTTCTCATGTTCAGGTTCTCCTTTTACGTGGTTGAAGAAGTATGCATTGTCAACGGAATGTGTTCTATATGAGAGGAAAGTGAAAAGTCAAAGCCTTTTCTAGACTTTAGCTATCGTCGGGGTTTTCGAGTTCGCCGTCTGCTTCAAAGGGTGCCAGAGTCATTTGGAGGGGGAAACTATTATAGAACCGGTGTGACCTTCTGGGGATTGGCGGGATCTATGGACACGTTGATGGTCGCCTGGGGTTGCAACAGGGCCTGCTTGACCGCTGGTACAGGGTGACTCGGGATCCGCACCTGGTAGGGTGCTCCCGATGGGGGTGTCACGTAGAGGTCCATGCCCATTAGCGGTGTTTGCTGCGCGTCGATCCCGGCTGCCCAGGATTGCTGGACCAGGGCCGTGGCCATTGTGCCCACCGGTGCGGGGGCGGCAACTGGAGCGGGAACTCCAACAGGAGCCGCGACGGGAACCTGCCCCTGGATCATGCCGGGCTGCGCCAGAGGATTGGGCGCCACAGGAACCTGGCCCGCCGTCAGAGCTGCCTGTTGCGCCGCCGCCTGTGCCTGCGCCATGGCAGCCTGTTGTTGGGCCATCGCCATCTGTCCCGCCATCTGTCCCGCCACGAGCGCGCCCGCGTTTTGCGCGTATAGATCGCCGTAGTCGTCGAGGACATCAACGGCGGAAACGGTGAACACGAACCCGGCCACTATCATGAACATGCCGGTCCCGATGGCCGCGAATCCGAGAATTCCCTGTTTGGGAGCCAGCTTTGCCACCAGCTTGTCCATCTTCTCGACAGCCGCAGGCTGCTTGACGAACATCTTCATGGTGTTGATGCCCAGCAGGATGCCCAGAGCAGTCTGGAGCACGCCGGCAACCAGATAAATGATCCAGTAGATGGGCTGGTATGCCAGCCAGCCGAGACTCAGGACTGCGTTGGTAACCCAGGTCAACCCCCAAAGGGCCGCGCCCACGCCGATCCAGCCCTGGTAGGGGGCGATCTTGTCGATGAGCTGCTTCGCCTCCGGCTTGCGGGCGATGATCAGGCTCGCCGCGCCGAGTACGCCTACCAGGATAAGAGAGATTCCTCCAAAGAGTCCCATACTGATTCCTCCTTACAATGGACGCGGCCTCCGATGGGGTCGTGTCCAAAAAACAATTGGGGTAGCTTCGCTTGACTGTGTCGCGTGAGTATACTCGCCGGACGAAACCTGTTCAACCAAGAGAGCGATAGGGGAGCCGGATCAGTCGGCGGTGATGATCTTTGCGACGATATCCATGTCGTTCATGGTCCCGGCCTGGAGGGTGATGGCGCCGGAGAGGTCGGCCTTCTGAGTGAATTCCTTCATCTTCTCGTCGTCGATGAGGCCCGACCCGGCAAACAGCTTGAGCAGCCTGGTGGGAACGGACAACCCAACCTCCGCCGCCCAGATGCGCGACTGGGCCTGGAGTAACTCATCATCGCCCGCGGCCGCCGTCTTGCACATTGCCACCGCGGTCTCCACGTCCGCCATGGCGAGGGCCAGCTCGAACACTCCGTGCTGCTTTCGCGTTAGCTTGTTCCGAAAAGCCGCCACCGAGCACTCGGAGAGAAACCGCGCCGCCGAGGCGACAGCCTTGCCCCCTACACCCTCGAGACCCTCTACTTCGTCGGCCATGTCGTTGTAAAAGGCGCCCTTGCTCTTTACGTTCTGACGCATCCGGAACACTCCGATGATGTTCTGCTGGATCTCGGAGGTGCCCTCGTAAATGGTGAGGATCCGGACGTCCCGCTTGATCTTCTCCACCTCGTACTCGGCGCAGTAGCCGTATCCACCAAAAGCCTGGATCGAGCACTCG
The DNA here is from genome assembly GCA_030595125.1 of Deltaproteobacteria bacterium. Taxonomy (GTDB): domain Bacteria; phylum Myxococcota_A; class Polyangia; order JAAYKL01; family JAAYKL01; genus JAUVAN01. Next base: position 53,305 of record JAUVDV010000008.1, on the reverse strand, counting down.
GCGGTGAAGTTCCCAGCCTCCGTGGCAAAGAGCTTGGCTATCGAGCCCTCCACCTGTCGATCCACATCACTCGTATCGAGCAGATCGGCCACGAACTCGATATAAGCTTTGGACACGGCGAGCTTCACACTCCCTGGAACCAGCAGTTTGTGGGTGTACCCCTGCTTTTCGCAAAGGTACGTGCCAAATGCTTTCCGCTCCTTGGAGTAGACAATTGCCTTCTCCAGGGCCGAGACTCCGCAACCGAGACCGAACGCCGCGACCATGAGCCGGGTGAATCCGAACACCTCGTTGGACTGCTTGATACCCTCGCCCTCTTTCGTTCCCACGATATTCTCGGCAGGGACCACCACGTCCTCCAGGATAACCTGGGAAGTGTTTGACAGGCGGATGCCGTGTTTCTCCTCTTGCTTGCCCGCGCTGAGCCCTTCGGTGCCGGCCTCCACCACGAAGAACGTGGGGCCGTCCGGGGCCTTTGCGAGAATGGTGATCAGGTCGGCGATGGCGCCGTTGGAGATGAATTGCTTCACCCCGTTGAGCTTGTAGTGGGTCACGTTCCCATTGTCATCGGTGATCCGCTCCGCCTTGGTCTTGAGGCTCTCCACGTTGGAACCCGCCTCGGGTTCGGTCACCCCGTAAGCCACCAGGAGCCCCTCGTTGGCGATGCGGGTCATCCAGTTCTGCTTCTGCTCATGGGTGCAGCCGACACGGAGGGGGTCGGTGCCCAGGGCCACTGCCAGCATTGACGTGGCGATGCCCAGATCCACCCTCGCAAACTCACAACACAGGCGGTAGATATCGTAGGCTCCGCCGCCCATCCCGTCGTATTTCTCGGGGATGAACACCAGGTGCAGACCCACGTCTACCCCCATCATCTCCCGCACGAGATCCACGGGACACACGTCTTCCTTGTCCCACTTCAACCTCTTTTCGAGAGTCATCTCCCGCTCGGCGAATTCCTTGAGGGTGCCGAGTATCATCTCCAGATCTTCCGTATCCAGTCTTTTTAAATCCATTTTCCTTATCCTGGTGAACGGACCTTGGGCCGCTTTTTGAGGTGGCAGACTTTATGGGCTGGGCCGCCGGTTTGTCAATTTGAAATGACATAAATCATATTGCACCCGTGACCTCCAGGCGGTATATACGCGATTGGCTGGGGGCAATGAGCCCAAAGCGGCTGTATTCGTTCACGGAACGGCACGCGGCAGGGCATAAGGAGATCCCATGCGACGGACGATGTTCAAGTCCAAGATACACCGAGCAACCGTAACCCACGCAGATCTCGACTACGAGGGGAGCGTGACCATCGACTCGGACCTTCTCGAGGCGGCAGACATACTTCCCAACGAGCACGTACACATCTGGAACATAACCAGAGGCACCAGAGTAGAGACATACGCCCTGAAAGGCCCTGCGGGATCAGGGGTGGTATGCATCAACGGGGCGGCCGCTCACCAGAACAGCCCCGGCGATCTCGTGATAATCGCAACCTTCGGCGATTATAACGAGGCCGAGCTGGCCGAGTACCAACCCGATATCGTGCTCGTCGACGAGAAGAACCACATCACCGACCCGGGTCACACGGAGATCCCCGGACCCCTCAGGGCCGTACCCACGTCCTGAAATTGGAGCCATGAGAGTTCTCATCACAGGCGGCGCGGGTTTCATCGGTTCTCATCTGGCGGAACGGCTCATCGCACTCGATTGCGATGTCGTGTGCCTCGACAACTTCAACAATTTCTACGACCCCGAGATCAAGAATCGGAACATCGAGAAGGCGCTGGCCAGCCGCAAGCATACGGTGCTGACCGGTGACATTCTGGACTGCGATTTCCTGGACCGGGTCTTCGAGGAAGCCTTCGACGCCGTTGTCCACCTGGCTGCCTACGCAGGGGTCCGACAGTCCATCGCGCTTCCCGAACTCTACACGAACGTCAACGTGCAAGGGACATTGAACGTCCTGGAGCACTGCCGCCGATACAAGGTTCCCCGATTCATCTTCGCCTCCTCGTCGGTTGTGTACCCCGGACACTCGGACGTCGCTCTCACGGAGGACGAGGTCATGCTGCGCCCCCTCTCCCCGTATGCCGCCACCAAGGTTGCCGGAGAGGCTCTGTGCCACACCTACCATCACCTGTTCGGCATCTCCATGCACGTGCTGCGGTTGTTCACCGTCTACGGGCCCCGTCAACGACCGGAAATGGCCATCCACGTATTCGCGAAAAAGATGCTCAAGAACCAACCGGTCAAGGTGTTCGGCGACGGGCGATCAAGCCGCGACTACACCTTCATCGACGACGTTACAGACGGGATAGCCCGCTCCGTGGAACGTTGCGAGGGTTTCAAAGTGATCAACCTGGGAACATCGAGGCCCACTCACCTCGACGACCTGATAACGATCCTGGGCAAGCGACTGGGCGTGGAGCCGCAACTCGAGTTTTTGTCTTCGCAACCCGGAGACATGAAGGACGGTCTGGCTGATATCACCCTGGCGAGGGAGTTATTGGACTACGAACCCACGGTACAACTTGAGGAGGGCATCGACGCCTTCTGCACCTGGCTCGAGACGTCGAACAACAACCGGGGCTAGCCACCTACTTCGTTTTGGCGGCTTCCTTCGCGGCGGCTTCGTCCTCTTCCTCTGTGGGGCAGTCGAGGCACTCGTGCTTGTCGTACTCGAGCAGTCCGTCGGTGTCCATGAACCCGGCGCCCGACTGGCGAGAGAAACTGGCTGTGATCTTGTACTTGTGACCCTGTCGCCAATCCCAAATTACCGGCGGCAGGAAAACTCCCTCGGGAAGCTCCCTCTCTTTGCCCGCCTCGTCGTTCGCCTGCTCGTCCTCCATCTCCTTGAAGCTCTGGGCGTATCCCACCAGGCGCAGATATCGCCTGTGCATCGACTCGTTGGGATCGTCAGCGAGGAAGAGGTGCGGCATGAGCGTATGGCAGGTGATTCCCTCCGGGCACACCGGTTTTTGATAAATGTTGGCGATGTACGCCGTCACCGTAACGGGTGTGTCCATAGTCTTCGAAACATTTTTTCGAATGCCATGGACCGAATAGCTGCCGTCGCTATACGTTTCCGGCACATTTGGCGTGGGAATCTTGGGCACCGGGGGCAGATCCGCCTGGTATCCGTCGATCTGCTCCACCACCAAAGTTGTCGTTTCTTCTTCTTCGCAAGCAAAGAGGAAGACCACGCACGCCAGCCCCGTCAGGCAGAAAAGAACGGTTCGTTTCATTTTCACGGCTCCTTGCTCAAAAGGTGAATTCGTTTTCTTTTTACAAAATCGTCCGGCAATTTATCACAATCCGGCAAACTTGTAAGCCACCTGTGTTAATAAGTTTTCAATCATGACGGTAGCGGTCACAGGTGCAGCCGGCCACGTGGGAGCCAATCTTGTGCGAGCCTTGCTCGCGGAGGGACGTTCCGTGCGTGCTCTGGTGCGTGATGACACGCGGGGAGTGGACGGACTCGACGTTGAGACAATCCGGGCAGACGTGCTCGATCCGGCGTCTTTGCGGGAGGCTTTCGACGGTGTTGACGTCGTCTACCATCTCGCGGCGAGGATCACCATTGCGGGGGATCCGGGTGGAAACGTAGCGCGAACGAATATCGAGGGGCCGCGAAATGTGGTCTCGGCGTGTCTCGACGCCCGGGTAAAACGCCTGGTGCATTTCAGCTCGATTCACGCTCTGTCATCATCCCCTACAGACGAGTCGATCGACGAACATCGACCGCTGGCCGCAGAAGATCGCAGCCGACTCCCGATCTACGACCGGACCAAGAGCGACGGACAACGAGAGGTTTTCACAGGCATCGAACGCGGACTCGACGCGGTGATCATCAACCCCACGGCGATCCTCGGGCCGTACGACTACAATCAGTCTGCCGCAGGCGCGGCCGTGGTGGGGATAATGCGAGGCGAGCTGCCCGCGCTGGTGGACGGCGGTTTCAACTGGGTCGACGTGCGCGACGTTGTGAACGGAGCTCTGGCAGCCGAAAAGAAAGGGAAAGCCGGTGAGAGTTATCTCCTGGGAGGAGAGTGGCGATCCGTGCGCGATCTCGCCGCGCTGATCGGAGAGGTGACGGGAGTGGCCGTACCGCGAATAGTCACTCCCTGGTGGCTGGCGCGCATCGGTGTGCCGTTCATCACTTTATGGAGCAAACTGACAAGCACGAGCCCGCTCTACACCGCAGACTCGCTCCGCGCCCTTCGCAACCACCAAAACATCAGCTGCGACAAGGCGCAAACAGAGCTCGGCTACAGTCCTCGTCCCTTGCGCGAAACTCTGGAAGTCGCCTGCGAGTGGTATCGATCCGCCGGAATCGCGTGAAACCTCTGAACAACCTGACCGACCAGGGAGGCGACCTTCAGGGCGGCGAACATGAGGCTGGTGGCTACCAACCCGAACACGGGAAGCCACACAATACCCGTAACTAGCGCCCCGAATGCGGCGCCCACGTGATCCGCGCTCTCCATGCTTCCGGCCGCAAGGCGCTCGTCATTGCCGTGGGCCATGGCCGCTAGCTTAAGAAAAACGGGAAACGCGACACCGGTTACCAGCCCCGCCGCACAGGACCACGCGGCAACGGGTAGCAAATATTGGTAAAAAGTTTCGAGGAACGGCCCGGTGGCCAGCAGGAAGACCAGCGCCAACACGTCACAAATCACTCCCGCCAGACGACCACGCAAAACGAGAAACCGCTTGCCCACGAGAGCTCCCACAGCCAGCCCGGCCATGAACAGCGCGATTATCGCCGCGATACCGGAATACAGGACCCCGGAGGCCGCCTGGAACACGTACAGCACCATCACCTCGACACCCATCCCCACAGCGCCGGTGGTAGCCAGAGAAAAGATCGTGTCCCCCTGACCCGCAGATCTTCGCGCCGCTGCAACCAACCTCCAGACCGCCCAGATGAGCAGGGGCACGACGAGCCAGATCCAGGCCGTTCGCTGTGCAAGACCAGTCCATGTCCACGCGGAGGTCTGGCCGCCGGTTGAAACCTCCCTCTCCCAAAGCTGAATATTTGCCAGGTAGCCGCCGGGTTCCAGATCCTCGTTCACCCGGGCGGGGCGTCGATCCAGTTGCCTGGAAACCGCGGCCACGCGGGACGGCTCGAAGATGCTCTCGAAACGACCGGCAAAAAAAGAGCCGCCCTTGCGCACTCGACTCGAGAAACGCCGCGCCAGAACGTGGGGATCATCGCTGAGCACGCCGTCCGTCGAGGTCCCGTGGATGGACAGCTCGATCCCGGGAACGACCAGCACGTGAGGAAAGACCGCCCTGACCGTACTCAAAGTAACGGCCGCAGCCCGGGCCGCCTCGTCGGAAAGGACGTTCGCTCCGCCCGGAGCGATCACCGACATGGTTCCGCCCTTCGCCAGAATCCGCGAAACCGCCTCGAAAAACTGCCGCGTGTGGTAGCGGTTCTCCCGACCGCTCCGAGGTGGCGGACTCGACACAATAACGCTGTCGAACTTCTCCTTCGCGTTGAACACGTACTGACGACCATCGTTCAGGACCACCGAGACCCTGGGATCGCGGACCGCAAGCCGTGTGGAGTCCGGCCAGAATTGCTCGCTCAGGGTGTGGGCCTCCTCGTCGAGGTAGGTCAGAACCACTAGCTCCGGCTCATGGGCAAGGGCGGCCTCGAGCCGATCCGGGGCCCCTCCTCCCAGAAGAAGGATCCTGCGCGGGCCCGGATGCTGGGTCAGGGCGATGTGGACCGGCACGGGGCGATCGAATGGATCTGGAAATACGTGGGAGATTCGTCCGTCCGAAAAGAGCTGATACTGATCCTCCCGCAGGCCGATTGCCAGGCGGCCGTACTTGCTGTCCGCCGCAGCGACCATCTCCCCTCCCGCCGCGAGCTGATCGAAGGCGATTCTCCCCAGATGGCGATCCAGCGCTGCGAGCGTGCCCATGAGCGAAACCGCGAGCAACACGACAGCGGTCGCGGTTGCAACAAGCCTGCCCGCCTTCCCGCTCACCATGAAGGCAGCGCCCACGGCCAGGCCGCCCGCCGATATCCCGAGGGCGGTGAGATGCTCCACGTTTCCGGCCACAACAAATGTGAAAGCGAGCCCCGCGACGAGCGCTCCTATCGCCTCCGCCAGATACAGCCTGCTCGCGGGATTTTTCGAATCCCCGGGGAACGCCCTCGACGCCGTGGTGAACAGGAAACCCACGGTAGCCGCTCCCAACAGCAATCCTCCACCGTGGATAACGGCCATCTCGCCGAGGGAGGGATCTCCCCCGGGCAAGAGCCCGAGGATACCTCTGTGAAGTCTCAAGAAGGCAAGAGAACCGACCACGACCGGACCCGCGGCGACGGAAGCACCCACGAGCAAAGAGCCTGGATTATCGAGGCGATTCCCGATCCATGCGCCGATCCCGACCGCGACGAGCCACACGGCGAGCGACAGACCGAGGGAAAGTTCGTTTCCCCCGCTGACGGTCAGCGCCTCCCGCAGGAGCACCACCTGGCCCGTCGTGGCGTACACGCCGAGGGCCAGGCCGAAAATCTCCGGGCGGTGATCGCGACTGTGCACGCCTCACCCTAACACGAACCAACGGACTCAAACCGCATTTCCACGCACCCGTTCATTGTTAGAAAAAAAATAGCAGGATATGGGGTTCAAGCTCCGGCGGGGAGTGGAAGAAGAAAGCGTGATCAGTTGTCACTTACTGGACAGGCAGGCGCCGTACCCGAACGCCGCTATCTCCTACAGACAGGATTGCTCCCTGTTCGATATGCGTGCCGTGCTCGCGCAGGACGTAATCGAGGAGCCGGGCCAGGATTTCGACATCGACGGCGCTATGGCGCAGGTTGATGACACTTGGTTTGGTTCGTCCGGGACGTGATGCCAGGAAGGAGAAATCCTGATCGCGGGTTACTACGACAGCTTCTTGTTCCAACGCCAGAGTGAGGATTTCTTCATCCAATGCATCAGCGGGAAGATGCTCAGTTGTCCGTTCCGCCTTCCACCCCATGGATCTCAGAGCCGGGACGAGAAGCCGAGGCAAATTCACGTCCAAAAGAATCCTCACGCCGCCTCGACCGGAAGGGGGCTGAAAGCGCCTGTCGCAAGCCAAGCCGCGTACGCGAGAGCTTGCCGAACGTCCTCGGGTTCCAACTCGGGGTAGGCGTCGAGTATTTCAACAATAGTCTTGCCGACGGCGAGGTCGCGGACGATAGTCGCTATCGGGATGCGCAGGCCGCGCACCGTTGGTTGACCGCCGCAACGGCGAGGGTCGATGGTGATGCGGTCGAAGTTTACTTCCATATCACTCTCCTATCATGTTTTAAGAAGCATAAGTTAGCACACTTTGCATCAGAACGGCGATCCGATTGAGACGGATCAGAGCAGAAAGGGCAAGGGGTCTGGCCTGGAGAATCGACACCTTCTTTGGCAAAAGCGATTGTATTCCGTGAATGGCTTCTGAACCCAAATCACCTTTTTTCATCCCCGAACTTGCCTTGAGATCCGAAGTTGAATAATCTGCCGTTCCGTTAACACTACATTTTCAATGAAGGGGATTTGAAATGAGACACATGACCACCGGCGATTTGAGCCTTGTTCTCAACGAAATGTTCAAGACAAAGCTGGATCTTCTGAATAAGACCATTTCCTTTAAAATATATGAGCGCTCCCTCATCGAGAAGCGCGACAAGCTGAACAGTATCGTCGAGATCATGGGACGCAAGCCGTTGACGGAGGAACTCAAGGACGCCGACGACCTTCACGACTCCACCGGCCGCGCCGTGTATTTCATCTGCAAGGGCATGTCATCGCTCTCCATCCTCGCGAAGGAGAAGCGCGACCTGCTCTCCACCGTTTCCGAGCGATTCGTTCCGGCCCTGGGCGACTTCACCAGGAGCTACGAGGACGAGGCGTCGTCCGCGATGAAGAAGCGCGACCTGATAGCCGACATGAAGAAGGAGCTGTCGGCGTTTCCCGTGGCGCCCGACATGACCCTGTACGATCTCCTCGATGCGCACATCGGCGCGGGCGAGAAGATCGACACCCTCCTTGCCAAGCGCGCCGACACAACGGCCGATGAAGATGCCGCCAAGCTCAAGGAAGCCAGGACGATACGCCCGGTCACCATCGGGATGCTCAACCGCCTGCGCGAGGCCATGGACGACGAGGTCTCCATGAACGGCGAGCTGGACGACAGCCTTGTTAACAAGGTCTTCGCCTACTACGACCAGATCGGCGAGACCCGCGAGGACCGCGGCGCAAAGCCCAAGCCTCCCCCCGTGACCGCTTAAAGCCGGCCGCCATCATCGTGCCACCCTGCCGTAGCTCGCTGGCGAGCGGAGCAGGGCCCTTCCCCTCGCAGGGGAAGGCCGGGATGGGGTTAAACACCATCAATCGACAGACCCAAGGGTCTCCATTTCCGCCTCGCCAGGGCCGATCCGGTGAGTAGCGACTCTCGATTTGCCCCTCGCGAAGGCCATATCGGGGAGTAACGACTCTCGATTTGCCACTCGCGAAGGCCATATCGTGCGGTAGCGACTCTCGATTTGCCCCTCGCGAGGTCGATCCGATGAGTCGTGACTCTCAATTTGCCACTCGCGGGTGCGCGAAGCATCAAAACCTTGTAAAATGATTCTGCAATCTCAGGATGGAACAACTTGGAGGTCGGATGACGAAAAGGCGCTCGGTTCGATTGGTGGTGGTTCTGCTGGCTGTAGCAGTCGCCGGGGCGATCTGCGTCTTCCTGCTGATGAACGGTGCGGCGGACCGGAAAGACACCGGCGTGACCGGTTTCGACGCAAAGAACAAAATCGGCACCACAAAAACGGACGAATCCGCTCGGCGCAGACGGGCACTGGCCGGGAAGCGCATCGAGGCAATTCTGGAGGGCAAGTGGATCAAGCCCGGTGCGGAGGAAGACGCATCCGGTCGACAGTTATTCCCCGGTCCCTGCCGAACAAAAGTCGACACGGACGGCGACGGGCGTCCCGACGAAATCATCAAGAACACCTACAACGATGACGGTGTGCTCGCCCTGGTCGAGATCGACAGGTATGTAGATGGACAGGTGGACAGGCGTACCGAGAACTACATGGACGAACACGGGAAGATCTCAAGGACCATCAAGAACGGCGAGCAGGGCTTCAATGCCGAGCGAAAGTACGATGATGACGGGAACGTTTTGGAGATAAAGTTCGATTGGCAGGGCGACGGTAAGATCGACTCCACCGCCGAGAGCATCTACGACGATTTCGGTAACCTGCTTGCACGCAAAATCACCTCAACGTTTGTCGACGTCGACAATAGATATATCTACAACGCAAGCGGGAATCTGGTAGCGAGGAAAACCCGCACGATCCTCCACGGAAAAGGAGTGACAGAAGACACCGAGACACGCTTTCTCTACGACGAAGAGGACAACTTGATCAGTGAGGTCGTCACCGGAGACGCGCCCCGTACTGTAACCTTCACCTACGACCCCGACGGCAACCGGGTATCCAAAGTTTATGACGAGGGCAACGACGGCAAGCCCGACGCGGTCTGGCAATATCGGTACGACGACGCCGGAAACTGCCTGGAAGAGAACTTTGACAGGGACGGCGACGGAACCGTCGATCGCCGCGAGATCAATTCATACGAATGTTGGAAGTGACCGATTATAAGGTAGACCTCGTCACGCTTCATAGACCACCTCGGCGGATACGGTGGATCAAACCGCATTTCCACACACCCGCTCATTGTTAGAAAAAAAATAGCAGGATATAATGAGTTCACATGCAAGACGATTCACAGGTACTTCTTGTTACAAAAGACGACGCGCTTGTCGCTGACGTGAACGCGGCGCTTGATTCCACTGATCTTCGCATGCAAAGGACCGACGATCCCGTCAATGCGATGAAGTCCATGCGCGAGGAGATCACCCGGCTGGTTCTCCTGGACGCCAAGCTCGGGGAGAAGACCCTCCTCGACATGTGCAACGAGCTGCGGCGTTCGGATTCGGGTTCCCGTATCGCCATCCTCGCTCTGGTGACGGATGTGGATGACGACCTGGCCGCCGCCCTGTTGAACAGCTGCGCCGACGACGTTGTGTTCCGAAAGATCAAGCCGTACAGGTTCAGGATCAGAGTCACCTCCCAGATCCGCAGGCTCGAGACCACACACGACCTGGCGCTCAAGGTGAAGGATTCCGACACACTGATAGATATAACCTCGCGACTGGTCGGCGCCGGAGAGCTATCTGACAACCTCTTCGCCATCACCGGGCTTCTGTCCGCCGAGCTGGATGTCGCCCGGTGCTCCGTGGTTCTAGTGCGACCGGAAGTCGACTATGGCCTGGTCATCGCATCCAGCGACGATCCCCTCGTGCGGGACCTCCCGATCGATCTCAGGCGCTACCCGGAAATCCAGCGGGTCGTCAAGGAGCAAAAGCCCCTCGTGGTGTCGGACGTCACCGACTCCAAGCTGCACGAGGAGGTGTTGCCCAGCCTTCGCTCGGTGGAGGTGGCCTCGGTAGCCCTTTTCCCCATCGTCCGAAACGAGGATGTCATAGGCGTGATCTTCCTGAGGTTTGCCAAGATACGCAGCTCGTTTCAGGATCGGGAGCTCGTCTTCTGTCAAACCGTCGCAAACGCAACGGCCATCGCCTTGCGCAACAACGAGATACTTGAATCTCTGAGGGCCAAGACCCAGGAGGTCGTGCAGGTTCAGAACCAGGCCGAATCCCAGTTGCGCGCTCTTGCGCCCTACGAGGGGTTCTTTCGCGGATCCGTGGACGGGATGATCGTCCTCAGCGATACCGGCGTTGTGCTCTTCGCCAACCCCAAAGGGGTCGCCATGTTGGGCATGCCCGAATCCTCCATCCGGGGATATCTCTTCTCCGAGATGGTCACCCCCGGCGAGCGCCGACAACTCGAGGCCCTGACACTGAATCCCGATCAGCAAAGCCGGGCAGTGGACTTCACCTTCGGCGCCGAAGAAAGCGAGCTGATAATAGCGATCTCCGCAGGCGGCCTCGGAGAGGACGGTATGACCCTCCTCACCATGCGGGACGTCACCGAAGAACGCATCACCGCACGCCGGCTGATCGACGCTCAGGCACGCATCATCGAACATGAGAAAAAATCGGCCATGATGGAGGTAGCGGGAGGGGCTGCCCACGAGCTGAACCAGCCGTTGACCTCGGTGATGGCCAGTACCACCATGCTTCGCCGACTGATGACGAACATCAAGGACAGCCCTTTGCGGCTGGTCGAAACCATAGAAAAAGAATCCGAACGCATGGCCTCGATCATCCGCAGGCTTTCAAAGCTGACCGAATACACTACAAAAACGTACGTCGGAAAGGCCCGAATCATCGATCTGAACGCGGTATCAGATGACGGCGAATCCGGCACGGAGAACGATCAATGAGCCCAGACGGGTTACCCAGCGACGCCAAATTTCTCGATGCTCTGATCACCCTGTCACATGAGCTGAACCTCACGCTCCGGGAAGATGAGCTGGTCAAGATATTCTCCGATATCTTCGAGGAGCTCCTTCCCGAACGTCGCTTCGCCATCAGGCTGATAGACGCGAAGGCCTCCAGCCTGCAACTGGTCTACGCAAACGGGCGCCTGACCGACAACGGGCGGGATCGGTTTCGCATTACCGCAGCCGCCTTCGAGGGCCTCAAGCTATCGAAAGCCGAGGTCGAGTATCTGATCTCCAATGCGAAGCTGGAAAAGGTCGAGGAGTACAAGCCCATCTTCGTGGATGGCACAAGCGGGTTCGAAGTGGCGCTTTGCGATCGAAAGAAGTTCTACGGAATGCTCAATTTCGAGTACCCGGAGGAATCCATGCCGGTGTCCATGGACGCGGATCGCAGGGTGGTCCTCCCCCTGGCCCATCAGCTGGGCGCCGCGATCAGGAACACCAAGCTGATCTCGGAAACTGTTTTCCTGAAGAACTACCTCGAGAAGTTATTGGATCGGGCCAACGCGCCCATGCTGGTGTGCGACAAGAACGGCACGATAACCGTTTTCAATCAGGCCATGGAAAATCAGACCGGCTTCAATCGAAACGATATTCTCGGCGAGGACTTGATGTCACTCATCCCGGAATCGGATCACGCGCGCTTGCTCCCCATGGTCATCAACGCCCTCCGGGGCGAGTCCGCCACAAACATCGAGGTGAAGATCCCGAAGACAGGCGGAAAATCGATGGCTCACATCTCTTTCAACACCGCTTCCATCGTGTCCTCATTCGGCGAGGTGGAGGGAGTGATCTTCACCGGCCAGGATCTTACGGAGATCCGCAACCTCCAGAAACAGGTCATCCACACGGAGAAGCTCGCCACCCTCGGACAGGTGGCCGCCGGTGTGGCCCACGAGCTGAACAACCCGCTCACCTCGGTCACGGTCTACGCAAACTATCTGTCGAGAAAACTCGCAGGTTCCATCGACGAGGGCGACATGTCGAAGCTGGAACGAATTATCGAGGCCGCGGAACGGATCCAGTTGTTCACCAAGGACCTCGTGACCTACGCCAGGCCGTCGGGCGAGGAGCCGACGCTCATCAGGATCGGTGAGCTCATGGAGCGCGCCCTCTCGTTTTGCGAACATCTCGTAGGCCAGCACAACGCCATCGTGTCTCTCGATGTCGATGAAAATCTCGAACCGATTTATGGAATCCACGGGCAGCTGGAGCAGGTCTTCGTCAACCTGCTCACCAACTCGTGCCACGCGCTCCCTCCACAGGGCGGCACTATCGCCATCTCGGCGCGGCCCCTGGGCGACGATCGAATCGAGGTCCGGTTTGCGGATACGGGAAAGGGCATCCCCAAAGAAGATTTATCGCAGGTCTTCGAGCCGTTCTTTACGACCAAGGATCATGGCGATGGAACCGGCCTGGGCCTTTCGATCGTACGAAATATATTGCGCAACCACGAAAGCGAGATCACCGTGGAAAGCGAGGTCGGCAAGGGGACGGTCTTCACCATCGCCTTCTATACCGGTTAATAAGGGAGGTTTGTCATGAAAAGCGCTCTAATACTGATTGTTCTCATTTTCGTCGCGTCCCTCGGATGCGAATCGTCCAGTGACGCCGATCGCGGCAGTGACACAGATACGGACACGGACACCGACTCCGATACTGATGCCGACACCGACTCCGACACTGACTCCGACTCGGATACCGGTGACGCCATCTGTGACGAGACGGATTTTTCCATCGAGCTGGCGCCGGTGCGTCTCATGATCCTCCAGGACATGTCCTATTCCATGGCGGACCCAACCGTGGCAGATCCGACCAACTGGTCCCATGCGGTTCCGGCGCTGAACACCATGCTCACCAACTGGACCGCGACGCAGATCGAATTCGGGTGGGACATCTTCCCGGACGGCAGCTCCACGTCATTCCAGGGTTGCCACGTGGACGAGCCGGTTCAGATCGACACGGCCCCGGGAAACGAGGCCGCCATTTCCTCGTACATCAACAGCAACACCCCGGACGGAGCATCGACGCCGCTGTATTGCGGCATGGCCAATTTCCTGGATACAGGCTATTCACCTCTTTTCCAGGACACTGCGGCGGCCAGCTACATGCTGGTGGTATCGGACGGTCAGGGCCTTTGCGGCGAGGACTGCTGCACGACCTTGAACCCCTTCGCCCACCCAGAGTGCGTGACCACCGAGAACGAGCTCGAACTGCTCACCCAGGATCTCGTCGCCGCGGGCATCGGCGTCTTCGTGATCGGCTTCGGCTCGGGCGTGGACGCCGATCAGCTCAACGCCATCGCATCCAACGGCGGGCTCCCGGCGCCGTACGACCAGTTCATCCCGGCAAACAACCAGACGACCCTCGAGGGCGCCCTCAACGAGATCGCCTCCCAGGTGATCACCTGCATCTACAACATCGGCACCCCGGACGCGTCTGCCAACCCCGACGACGTCAACTTCTATTTCGATGGGGTAATCGTGTACTACGATGAGGACTGCGCCGTGGGATCGGGCTGGACCTGGGTCGATGCCGCGCACACCCAGGTGGAGTTCTGTCCGGACGCCTGCGATCAGCTCCAGGACGGCAGCGTTAACAACATCAAGGCAACCTGGGGATGTCCCACCGAAATCATTGAGTAGCTCTGCTGCGCAGAAAGCTCAGGCTGTCACGCGGGTGCCCCGGGACTTGCCGAGGGCGGCGTTGTAGATGGCGTCGGGCTCGGTCATCTTGTAAACGAGAATGTCCACGTTGTTCTCACGGCACAGGGTAGCAGCGGTCAGGTCCATCACACCCAGTTTGCGTTCCACCATGTCGTCTATGGTGAGCGTGTCGAACCTGGATGCGTCCGCGTGTTTCACCGGATCCTTGTCGTAGACCCCGTCGACCTTGGTGCCCTTGAGCAGGAGATCGCAACCGAGCTCAGCGCAACGCAGCGCGGCGCCGGAATCCGTTGAAAAGAACGGGTTGCCGGTGCCCCCGCAAAAGATGGCCAGTCCCCCGGAGTTAATGATCTCCAGCGCCCCATCCCGTGTGTAGAGCTGCCCGATGGGGCCCATTGGTCGCGCGGTGAACAACCCGGCCGAGCTGCCCGCTCTCCTGACCGCGTCTCGCAGAGCCAGCCCGTTGATGACTGTGGCCAGCATGCCAATCTCGTCGGCGGTTACCCGATCCATACCCCCGGCGGCCGCCTTGATCCCGCGAAAGATGTTTCCACCTCCCAGAACCGCGCCCGCCCGGGCTCCGTCATCGAGCGCCCTTGCAATTTGTGCCGCAACCGTGTCGAGAACCTCTGGATCAAGGCCCGTGCCGCCGGATCCCGCGAGGACCTCCCCGGACAGCTTGAGAATCACGCGTGGTATTGCAGACATCGGATCTGTCAGTTGGTACCGGCGAGTTCGGCCACCTCGGCGGCTATATCGTGTTCGCGCTTTTTCATACCCTCACCCACCTCGTACCGGACAAAACGGCGGATGGTGATCTTTTCTCCGGTGGAGGCGGTCAAGTTGGTGCCGAGTTGCCCCACGGTGATCTCCGAGTCCTTGACGAAAATCTGATCCAGGAGACAGTTCTCCTTCTTCCACTTGGCGAGCTTGCCCTGAACGATCTTGGGAACGATCTTCTCGGGCTTGCCCTCGGTGATCACCTGAGCGGTGAAGATCTCCTCTTGTTTGGCCAGGTCCGCCGCGGAAATCTCCTCCTGACTCACATAGGACGGGTTCATGGCCGCCACGTGCATCGCCACGTCCTCGCAAAGCTGTACGAACTCTTCGCCGCGCGCCACGAAGTCGGTTTCACAATTGACTTCGACAATTGTGACAATTCGCCCACCGTCGTGAATGTAGGTTCCTATCTTGCCCTCGGCTGCGATTCGTCCCGTCTTCTTTGCCGCCTTTGCGATGCCTCGCTTCTGCATCTCCTCAACGGCCTTTTCCATATCGCCCTCGACATCGGCCAATACGTTCTTGCAGTCAACTACGCCGGCGCCGGTGCGCTCGCGCAATTCCTTGATTAATTCCATGCTGATCTTCGCCATGGCTCATGTTCCTTTCTCGAACAGTCTATTTCTTTGAATCCGCCCTGGGTTTGCGATCCCCGCCGGACCTGGGCCTGCGTGCCACTTCGACCTTCGGCCCGCTGCTCGCCTGGCTGACCGCAGCCCCGCCGCCCTTGGAGAACTCACGCCGCCGTTTGACACCCTCGAGGCACGCGTCCGCCATCTTGGAGGTCACGAGCTTGATGGCGCGGATGGCGTCGTCGTTGCCGGGGATAGGGATATCGATCCCGTCCGGGTCACAGTTGGTGTCGGTCAGGGCGATGAGCGTGATGCCCAGCTTCTTTGCCTCGGCTACGGCGATGGACTCCTTATTTGGATCCACCACAAAAACGGCGGAGGGCAGCTGTTCCATATCCTTGATCCCACCCACGAACTTGATGAGCTTGGCGTGCTCCTTGTCGAGCTTGAGGCGCTCCTTCTTGACCAGGGCCTCGAACGTGCCGTCCGTGCGCATGACCTCGATGGCGCGCATCCGCTCGATGGTATTCTTGATGGTGCGGAAGTTGGTAAGTGTGCCGCCAAGCCATCGGTTGGTGACCGAATGCATCCCTGCGCGCTCGGCCTCCTCGGCCAATACCTCCATCGCCTGACGCTTGGTGCCCACGAAAAGGACTTGTCCGCCCTTTCCGACGAGGTTCACCACTGACTCATAAGCCTGGTTGAATAACTGCTGCGTGAGGCGCAGATCCACGATGTGAATGCCGTTGCGAATTCCGAAGATGTACCGCTGCATCTTGGGGTTCCAGCGCTTGGCATGGTGGCCCAGATGAACGCCGGACTCGAGGAGCTCTCGCAAGGACACAATGTCCTTTTTCTTTCCGGTCGACTCGGCAACCGGCGCGGCGGCAACCTCGGGAGCGGTTTCAGCTGGATTGGTGGTTACGGCCTTGTCGGCCTTGGGGGTATCGGTCATTTTTTCCTCCGGGTTGAAAGGGCTCGGAACCTTTGTCCACGCGCCCACCACCGCCCCTTTACCCGCGCTCAATCCGCCGTTGCATTTTTTGCGTTGACGGACACCCTCGAGCACGGCCGCGAAACAAATCGCGGACGGGGCGTGAGTATTCTCCCGGCAACATCACCGGGGCCGAGTCGTGTAACACGACCGCGTCAGGCAGGCAAGCACTCAAGGATTTGCAAAAAACAACCAGTTTCCATTTCTGAAATGGGAACCAAGGGTTCGCGTAAAAATAAAAAGCCCCGATCCGGAGAGGCGGTCCGGATCGGGGCGTGGCTTGGTCCCGGGAGGGATTTGGGACCCAAAAGATATTGAATAAGCTTTATCTATTCGTCGAAGTTCAACTCTGAAACTTCGTCTTCATCATCATCTTTATAAGTGTCGACATAGAGATCCCTTGCCAGATCATCCACGCATAGCTGGAACGTTCCGACTCTGCGACGTTCCATCTCCTCAAATTCTTTCCATGTGCGGTAGGTTGCTTCCGATTTCATTTTGCCCTCTTTAGTTCCACTTTAGATTTTTGCCAGTTGCAGTTCATTCCGTGAAATATCTTACCTTCACCCACAATGTAGGACATGTGCGTTCATGTGTCAAAAAAGTGTCCATCGGGAATCGAAAACCATTGTTTTTCGTTAACCCCATCCCGGCCTTCCCCTGCAAGGGGAAGGGGAAGATGTTGGAAACCGCGTCAACTGGTTTGGTTTCAGAAAAAACTGAATTGTATTCATCATTGCTTGAAACCTGGCGAAAGAAATGGTGGACGCCTTGCCATTTATGGATTATATTTGTATTTGGTTAACGTTGTTTAGTTACTGTGAAGACACTTTTCTTTTTCCCGGTGTTTCGGTGGGAGGTATCTCATGAAGCCCACGAGGGCTGTCGGCGTGATCGGTTACGGCGGATATATTCCCCGATACAGAATTGACGCTGCCGAGGTAGATCGAGTGTGGAGGGGATCCGGCAGGAAGGAGGGCCAATCCTTCAAGGCGGTTCCCGGACCGGACGAGGACACCACCACAATCGCCATCCAGGCTGCCCGCAACGCCATGGACATGGCCTCCATTGATCCGAATGAGCTGCGAGCCGTGTGGTTCGGAACGGAATCGAAACCCTACGCGGTAAAGCCCACCTCCACCATCGTGGCCGACGCCATCGGCGCGCTGCCCCACGCGAACGCGGCGGACTGGGAGTTCGCCTGCAAACCGGGGACAGAAGCCATGCAGGCGGCCATCGGCATGGTGGGGAGTGAAATGGCCCGATACGCCATGTGCGGCGGCGCCGATACGGCACAGGCGAAGCCAGGGGATGTGCTCGAATACACCACCGGCGCCGGGGGCGCTGCCTTCATCCTCGGACCGGGACAGGAGAGCGTGGCGGTATTGCAGGCGTCCACGTCATACGTCACCAACACAACTGACTTCTTCCGCAGGGAGGGGCAAGAATATCCGAACCATGGCCAGCGGTTCACCGGTGAACCCGCGTACTTTCACCACATTCGCTCATCGGTAACGCAGTTAATGGAAGATATCGGCGCGGGTCCCGGAGACTTCACATTCGCAGTTTTCCACCAGCCCAACTCTCAGTTTCCACTGCGTGTGGCGGCGGAGCTCGGGTTCGCCCGCGATCGTGTAGAACCCTTCGTCCTGACCAACATGGTGGGTAACACTTATTCCGGCGCCGCGATGCTCGGCTTTGCGAAGGCGCTGGATATTGCTTCTCCCGGAGATCGGATCCTGCTCGCATCGTACGGATCCGGGGCCGGGTCTGATGCTTTCTCCTACGAGGTCACCGACAATATTATTGAGGCTCGCAAGAGGGGCGTTCCCATTGAGCGCTACCTGCGGCGCACAAAATCAGTGGATTACGCAATGTACGCAAGATACCGCGGCAAGCTGCGGCCCAACTAGACACAGACCCCGCCGGGATGGGGTCACTGAGGAACTGGCAAGAGATAATTAATGGGAGACCGGATCGAAATAGTCGGCATTGGAAGAACCTGCGCAAAAGAGCGCTGGACGCGGGGCCTTGTGGATCTCGCGGTTGAGGCCGCCGGAGCTGCCCTCGATGATGGGGGCAGTGTTTCTCCGTCTGCGGTGATAGTGAGCAACGCCCTGGGCGGCGCCCTTGGAGATCAGCAGAATCTGGGCACTTTCACGGCTTCCCGCATGGGCCTGGGAAAGGTGGAGGCCCACTCGGTTTCCAGTGACGAAGCTTCGGGCGGCGCAGCGTTGAGGTTGGCTTCCGCGCTGGTGGGGGCGGGGATGCACGAGGCTGTGCTGGTCGTGGGCGCCGAAAAAACGAGCGACGCTCTGCCTGATGAGCTGGAAGGCGTCCGCGCAAACGGGTTGGATGCCACGCGCGAAGCCGGATTCGGATTTGGGCCGGCCGTCGCCTCCGGTCTCGGGATGCAGCGGTATCAGGCCGAGTACGGGATCGACAGAAACCTGTTCTATCATCTTGCTTCCACGGCCCACCTGCACGGGGCAAAAAACCCGTTCGCCTTCCTGCCGTGGGAGCTCTCATTCGATCAATACATCCACTCACCGGTGGTGGCCGATCCGCTCACAGTTTGTGATCTGGCGCCCAACTGCGACGGCGGCGCGGCGGTTCTGATCCGAAAGGGATCCGGCAGATCGTCGTCATTGGTCAACATCCTCGGATCGTCATCCGTGTCGGTGCCCACGGGAATCTCGGAACCAATTGCCTCTCTGTCGCTCCCTGCTGCGGCTCAATGCGCGACGCTGGCTCTTCGCGACGCCGAGTTGAGCCTCGGCGATCTCTCGTTCCTGGATCTTCACGATTCCAGTTCGTTCATCGCAGCGCTTTCCATCGAGGCGGTGGGCCTCGCAAAGCGCGGAGAGGCCTTGCTTCTGGCCAGGGACGGCCATTTCCGATTCGACGGCCCTGCGCCCCTCTGGACATTCGGAGGGCTCAAGGCCAGGGGAAACGCACCCGGCGCCAACGGCCTCTACCAGGTAGTGGAAGCGACGCTCCAGCTGAGAGGTGACGCCGGAAAAAGCCAGATCGACGGCGCTGACCGGGCTCTCGTGCAGTGCCTCGGAAGCTTCGGCGCGACGGCGGTCGCGCACGTGTTGGGATAAGAACCCCATCCCGGCCTTCCCCTGCGAGGGGAAGGGGAAGGTGATGGAGGCCAGCTTTTAGGGAGGTACGTTCATGCATTTTGCCCGCTCGTGGAGACAGCAAGCAGCGAACCTCAGGCTCGTCGGGAGCCAGTGCACATCTTGCAAAAAGATCTCGTTTCCCGAGCGGATTCGCTGCACACAATGCGGCTCCACCGAACTCAAAGATCACCGGTTGAGCGGGCGCGGAACCATTTTCACTGTTACCAGGGTATTCGAAGCGCCTCGCGGGTTCGGGTCGCAGGTCCCCTACTTCGCTGCGCTGGTCGAACTCGAAGAGGGGCCCATTATTTGCGCAATGCTCACGGACGTGGATCAGAAGGACGCCTCGGTGGGTGACAAGGTCACCATGGTCACGCGCCGAATTATCGCCCATGGGGATGACGGTCCCATTATCTACGCCTACAAGTTCACACCCGAACTGGAGGGCTGAAATGCCGTCGACCAGCGAGAAAAGAAAAGCTGATCACCTTTCCCTCTGCGCCACAAACGAAGTTGCATTTAAAAACAAGACCACCTTGTTCGAGCAGATGGAGCTTCTCCCGAGGGCCTTGCCGGATCTCGCGATGCAAGACGTGGACACAAGCACGAGCATCGCGGGTAAACCTCTTGGGGCACCCCTGTGGATAAGCGCGATGACCGGTGGTAGCTCGGAGTCCGTTGCCATCAACAAAGAGCTGGCCGCCATGGCGCAAGAGCTGGAAATTGGATTTTGCCTCGGAAGCATGCGTCCCATGTTGAGCGATTCGGCGCGCGCGACCGATTTCCAGGTGCGTGATGTAGCTCCTGACGCCCTGGTGATGGGGAACATCGGCGCCACCGAGATCGCACGAACCGGCCCGGAACCCGTGCTGGAGGCCCTCAAAAAAATCGGCGCCGACGGCATTGGCGTTCACCTCAACCCGATGATGGAGTTGATCCAGCCGGGGGGTGACACAGACTTCACGGGCGTCATCGACGCGATTGCCGCGCTCGTACAGGCGGCGGGGGATGACCTGACGGTATTTGTCAAGGAGACGGGTTGCGGCCTCTCGTGGAGGGACGGAGAGAACCTGAAAAAAGCTGGGGTCAGGGTCGTGGAGGTGGCGGGCGCCGGCGGAACATCCTGGGTCGGCGTCGAAGCGCTCAGATCCGAGGGCGCCGCGGAGAGGATCGGAAAGATCATGTGGGATTGGGGAATTCCCACCGCAGTCTCCACCGCGTGGATGGCGGATCAGGGCTTCACTGTCATCTCCTCCGGCGGTATCCGCAGCGGGCTCGATATGGCCCGGGCTGTCGCCATGGGCGCCGGGCTCACCGGCGTGGCCGCGCCTCTTATCCAGGCCCGCGAGAAGGGCGGCGTTAAATTAGTGCGAGAGTATCTCGACGATCTGATCTTCGGCCTGAAGGTTACAATGGTCGGTTGCGGCGCCGCCGATCTTGCTGCTCTCTCCTCTGTTCCACGGGTTCTGGGACCCGATCTCTCCCGCTGGATCGAAACCGGCTGGCAGGGGAGATGAACGAGAAGATCGCTACCGCGCGGGCGCCTGCCAACGTGGCCCTCGTCAAGTACTTTGGAAAACGGGATGTCGCTCTGAACCTGCCGGCAGCCGGAAGCCTTTCACTGACCCTCGCGCCCCTCGAAACAATGACGAAGGTTCAGACGGATCCCTCTCTTGGGGCCGATGAGATTTTCATGGACGGCAAGATCGCCGATCCGTCCTTTTCAAAGAGAGTATCCGGATTTCTGGATCTGGTTCGGGAAATGGCTGGAGCCGGCATTTACGCCCGGGTTCGAACGGAGAACAATTTCCCCACGGCGGCCGGGCTCGCATCGTCAGCATCGGGGTTCGCCGCCCTCGCGGTTGCCGGCGCCGAGGCGTACGATCTGTCCCTGGACGAGTCGCGTATGAGCGCCCTGGCTCGCAGGGGATCCGGTTCCGCCGCGCGATCCATCCCCGGCGGGATCGTCGTATGGGAAAAAGGAGAACGACAAGACGGCCTCGACAGCACGGCCCGATCCATCGCGGACCCGGGAGACTGGGATCTGAGACTGATCGCGGGAGTCACCGATCCCGGTCCCAAAAAGATCGGCTCCACTGAAGCCATGGAGCACACCAGGAAAACCTCGCCTTACTACGCCGGGTGGATCGAATCGACGAGGGTGGACCTCGGAGAGGCGATCACGGCTGTTAATGACCGAAATCTCGAAAAACTCGGGGAGATTACCGAGAGATCGGCCCTGGCCATGCACGGGGCTGCCCTCGCCGCCCGGCCGGCGATCTTGTTCTGGAACGGGGTAACGGTGGAGGCTCTGCACCTGGTTCGTGAGCTCCGGGCGAAAGGATATCAGGCCTGGTTCACCTGCGACGCGGGACCTCAACCCAAGATATTATGTTCGCCACGCGATGAATTATCTATCGTTGAAGCTCTTTCACAATTGTCTGGAATAACAGACATAATCCGTTGCAAGCTCACTTCCGGCGCGCAGCTAATCTAAGGCCCTGCCTACTCGCTCAATACCCTCTTCATGACTCCGCTGAACGAAGATCGGCTCTCCAGCTCCCGGAAATCCATGTTCACCAGTTCCCATCCCTGCTCGCCGAGCTCGTTCAGGTATTTCTCGATGGACTCCCGGGTCTTGCCCCTGAACAGCCCGTCGCGCCGGATGTCCTTCGAGTCCACCACCTTGTACTCCCACTTCTTCATTTTTCCCCTCCGGTTTTCGCACGATTGATAATTTCCAGAAGCTGCCCCACCCGTTCCATCGAATCCTCCGGCCACACGTCCGAACCACCTTCGAGTAGAATCCTCGCGATCTCGATCCGCCCGAGGTTCATCTCGATCTCTGCCAGGGCCAACCGCGCCCGCGGATCGCTCGGTGACCTGCCCGCGCCGGCCACCAACAACGACCTGGCCTCGTAGGGCCGCCCCGCCTGTTCGAGCCACGCGGCCCTCTGCGTGGCGCCCTCCACATCCCCGTGGCTCAAGGCCGGCAAGGAGCGCACGTTACGCACGACCCTGTCCGCGAGCCGCGCACCACATAGCGCTCGGATCAACTCGAGACGAACTTCCGAACCCTCAGGATCCATGCGGACCGCCGTTTCCAGAAAATCGATCCCCTTTTCCGTGGCCCCCTCCTCCAGATGAACGCGCGCCAACCTGACGAGCACCGATGTGTCGTCGCCGCCCGATTCCATGTACGATGTCAGGCGAGCCACCGCCTCTTCGTGATCCCCCGCCTCATCAGCCACCTCGCCCAGCGCCTTGAGGGCGCCCAGGTTACGGGGCGCAACCGCGAGCACCTTCCTGTACATCTCGGCGGCTTTTGGAAGATCGCCGGCATGTCGATGGTGATCGGCGAGCCACATGGCCGACTCGACCCCCTCCGGCTCCACGCGCAGACCGTGTCGAGCTGCGTCGACGGCTTTTTCCTCTTCGCCCATCGCGGCGTACAACCGAGCCAGCGCGAGCCAGGCGACTTGCGCGGTCGGCTCTATGAGAACAGCGCGGGCCAGGTGTCTTTTGGCCCTCCCGTACTCTCCGAGGTTCATCAGTATTTCGGCGTACTCGGTACGCAGAAGAAAATCGTCGGGATCCGAGAACAGGGCCTCCTTCATCTCATCCGCCGCTCCTTCGAAGTCTCCCCTGCTCGCCAGAATGTCCGCGCGCACCATGTGCTCATACGAAGCGTAAGAGCCGTATGTTCTTGCCTCTGACCTGCCGATCTCCAGGTTCACGGTAGCTTGCTTCGTGTCCAGCACTCGGCCGCCTCCGCCGCACCCGGCGAGAGCCATGCAGACCACCGTGACAACAAAAGACGTGTAGCGCGACATCTACCTTCAATAGCAACAGTTGGTTTTATTGTCATGTTCCAAGACGGGTAGACCTCGAAGCGAGCCTTTGGTACCTTTCAATCCATGCCGACCAAGCGCCGCATTCTGGTGATTGAAGATGAGAAGGATCTGATCCTCGGACTCACCGACGCGTTTACCTTCGAGGGATTCGAAGTCAGCTCGGCGGATACCGGAGAAAAGGGCATTGAGCTGGCGGAGCAGATTAACCCGGATCTCGTCGTGCTCGATCTGATGCTCCCGGGGAAGAACGGCTTCCAGGTGTGTCAGGAGCTTCGGGCAAAGGACCAGATGGCGCCCATTCTTATCCTTTCCGCGCGATCCCAAGAGAACGACATCATCCGCGGTCTCGAGGCGGGCGCCGACGATTACGTCACCAAACCGTTTTCCTTCGGCGAGCTGCTGGCTCGTGTGAGAACCATCTTTCGCCGGGTGGACGCGGCCAAACAACGAGGCTCCACCGTCACGGTGGGGGAAGCACAGGTGGACCTGGACGCCCACAACGCCCTCGTGCACGGTAAACAGGTCGATCTGGGTTTCTATGCGACGGCTATCCTGCAGCTTCTGGACGAGCGACGCGGGGAGCCGGTCTCCAGAGATGAGATCCTCGATGTAGTCTGGGGTATGGACGTGAACCCGACCAATCGAACCGTGGACAACTTCATAATGAAGCTGCGGCGGAAACTCGAGGAGGATCCAGCCCAGCCGAGACACATCCTCACAGTATACGGACAGGGCTACAAGCTGGTGTAGGTATGAGAGAACTCATCTACCTGGATTACAACGCCACCACCCCCGTGGACCCGCGCGTCTTCGAACGCATGACGATCTTTCTACAAGAAAAATGGGGCAACCCCTCCAGCGGTCACTCCATCGGATGCGACGCCGCAGAGGCGATAGAAGTCGCCAGGGCTCAGGTGGCGAGCCTGATCGGATGCGACAAATCAGAGATCCTGTTCACCTCCGGCGGAACGGAAGCCAACAACCTGGCCATCCTGGGGGTTGCCGGAAACCACAAAGAGCCCGGACGCATCGTCACCACTACCATCGAGCACCCGGCCACCGACGAACCGTGCGCACACCTGGAGAGAAACGGCTGGACGGTAACCCGCGTACCCGTTGATTCCCTTTGCCAACTCGAAATCGACGAAATGCGAGAGGAGATCTCAAGAGGGGCGGCCCTGGTCACGATCATGCACGCCAACAACGAGACCGGCTCGTTACAACCCGTGAGCGAGGTCTCGACAGCAGCGAGAAATCTGGGGATTCCGGTTCATACGGACGCGGCCCAATCCCTCGGCAAGGTTCCGGTAAAGGTGGACGAGCTTGGCGTGGATCTGCTTTCCATCGCCGGGCACAAGCTTTACGCGCCCAAGGGCGTCGGCGCCCTCTACATCAGAGCGGGCCTCGAACTCATGCCTGTTCTGAGGGGAGCCGGTCAGGAGAGAGGCCTCAAGCCGGGGACCGAAAACGTGGCAGGCATTGCTGCTCTCGGAGAGGCCAGCGCCATCGCGCAGGAGAATATGATTTCACAGGCGGCACAGGAGCGCGAGCTGCGTGATGATCTCCTGGCGCGCCTGACGGCGGCCATCCCGGACATACGGGTAAACGGTCACGCAGATGAGAGGCTACCCAACACTCTGAACGTCATTTTTCCAGGGATTCGCGGAAGCCTACTCCTGGCCCGGTGTGATGATATCGCGGCCTCCACCGGCGCCGCCTGCCACGAGGGCGGTAAGGAGGTTCCGTCCAGGGTGCTTTCGGCCATGGGAATCCCCACAGAAGAAGCGCTCGGAGCGGTGCGGCTGACCCTCGGAAGGTACACCACTGCCGAACAGATTGCCTCGGCTGCGCAGATCCTGATCCGTGAATTCCTCCGGCTCAAAGACCGATAGCTTCGTCCTTTCTTTCAGAGGATTCCAACTATTGTCAATTATCGCATTATTGGGTAATATCAATCAGTTATTTAGCTTGCATAATGGCAAATCATGCAGGTTTGGGCGCGATCCGTCACAGGGCAATCGGGTGGCGGGTTGGTTTTCTTGACCTATTAAATAGACAGGAGACATAAACATGGACGACTTGAACAACGATAATCCATATTTGGATAACGAACGATCGGATCCCGATTCCGATCCAGATCCCGATCTCGATTCCGATTTCGACGAACGTGATACCAAGCCTCCCCTGGACGACGAGCCGAAATTCGACGACGTCACGGAAGCTGCGGAAGAAGACGACCCCGAGAATGCCACGGACGAGAATCAGGAAATCGCCAGGGTTGCAATCGACTGGGTCGAACTGGAGGGTGCTCTGGAAAACAACTCGCCGGAGTTGCACAGCTTTCTGCACAAAATAACAGGAGACGTGATCCGCGTTTTTCGGGGCGCCGAGGACTCCGAAACGAAACTGCGCGAGATGGAGAACGATCCGAATTTCCTTTATGTCGAACCGATTTCGTCACGCGAACAGTACCGCTGGATGGAGGAGTTCATCGAGATCGCACAGGAGCCCAGCCTCAAAGACAAGCTGAACATCGCAATCGACGGGAAGGGCGCCTTCCGCAGATTCAAGGACGTGCTGGTGGGTTACCCCGGCGAGAGAGAGCGGTGGTTTGCAAAAAGATCCGTCAAGTTGCGCGCCCACATGACCGAATGGCTGTCATCAAAGGGCGTCGAGCCCATCAACACTCCTCCGTGGGAAGCGGATTCGAACTACCAGGCAGACGACGACAGGGACAGCGAAAACGATGAGGACACCCGGCCGGAGGGCGCTGCCGGCACTGATTTGCGGCAGCTATGCCAGGATCTCGTCAACCTGATTCCTTCTCGGGAACTCCCCACTGCGGTGGCATTCCTGGAATTTCTCCGCAGCCGAAGGGGTTTTCGACGTTCGCGCTATACCTAGGATAAGTGGGGGTGATGTTCCAACCAGCGACAAGGAGACCCGCCGTGCACCTCGCTGTGCTCGCATGCGCGTTCCTGTCGGGGATCGTTTCCCACGCTGAGGTCCCCGCCGGCGCCACGATGCTCGATGGCATCGCCGTGCTCACCGCCGGACTTCCCTCGGATGAAAGCGCGGCCATTCCCATTCTGAAGAGCGATCTGGAGCTGGAGGCGAGGTTGTTACTTGTTCGCCGGCATGGTCCCCTCTGGAAAAGCCAACCCCTCGACGAACCCGTCCGCGTGGCGGCCCGGCGATCCGCCGCGTTCATCAAGTTACTGGCCCGACAGGCCAGACAAATGGGGGAAGCTATCAACCCGACCGACCGGGATGCGCTGGTGGACAGGCTCACACTACTGGCCGGAGGTGAAGACCAGATGGCGGACCTGCTCCGCCAAAGCGGGACCGATCGGGACGACCTGGAAGCCTGGGCTGTCGATGCGACCCTGGCGATTATCAAGCTCACCTATCTCGAAGAGAGGATTGAGCCGCCCTCGGATCTGGAAACATCCACGCGTTTCGCCGCCGGTGGCCATCCGTTCACGGGGCGCGAACTGGCGGACGTGCGATCCGATTTCAGACGATGGCTCATGAACAAGCAGGTTGAGCGAATGCTCGAAGAGGAGCTCGTAAACGCGCTCAAGCATCGATGGATCAGGATTGTTCATTGATGATCCCCACCCTCGCGAAACCCCGGTTGGACATCGAGATCAGGCGAGCAACCACCAGAGATCTCAACGGCATCATGGAGATAGAGGAGGCCAGCTTCACCACGCCCTGGCCACGCGAAGTAATGGTCAACGAGATCACCGCGAATCCTTTTTCGAGGGTGATGGTTGCCACTCACGGAAAAGAGGTGGTGAGTTTCACGATCTGCTGGGTGATCAATCGCGAGCGACATCTCCAGAACATAGCAACCGCGCCCGCCTGGAGATCCAGAGGCGTGGCGCGTATGATGATGGACCACCTGCTCGACGAGGCGCAAAGAGACGTGCCTTCGAAGGTCATGCTTGAAGTGAGGGAACTGAATCGGGAGGCCCGCGCATTGTACTCGAGCCTGGGTTTCGCACAGACGGGAAGGAGGACGGGGTACTACTCGGACACCGGGGAGGATGCCGTCATCATGTCGTTGAACATCGATGAGGAAAACCCCGGGAGTCAAGAATAGCCTGGCCTAAATGAACGTCCGTTACTAGAATGGCCGACTACTACAACGATTGGCGGGAGGAATCAGATGAAAGTTCAGAGCACCAGATTACTATTGGTACTCATGATGGCCCTGGCTGTCTCGTGCGGAAACAAGAAGCCCGACGCCAAGGGCGGCGGTGACGCCAAGCCCGACGGAAAGCCGGCTCAGAAGGACGTTGGGGAAAAGGAGACCGGCGAGGCAAAGAGCCAGATCACCGATTGGCTCGGCAAGGAGGCCGCGGCGAAGATCTCACAGCTTGGCGGGGATCTGGCCAAGGAGCTGGGGATCAAGATCTCCAACGATGAAAAGGTAAAGGCCGAGATCGGCAAGCTCACGTCCAAGATTCTCAAGGACAAGTCGGTGAAGAGTAAAACGGACAAGATCGCCGACAAGGCCACGTCCGGGTTCCTCAACAAGGTCAAGCTGGGCTGGAAAGCAATTCAGGCCGGCGGTGTCGACGCCTACAAAAAGAAGGTCAAGGAAAAGACCACCCGAATCGCCATGGAGGTGATCAACGAACATCTCGATAACCAGGTGATGAAAGATCCGCGCATGACCGAGCTGATAAAGGGCTTCGTGCCGCTCCTTCAACTACAGGCCAAGATCACCGCGATATCCCTCGCGGACAATCTCTCTCCTGTGGCATCCAAGAAGATCCTCGGCATCGCGCTCACGCTCTCCGTGACCGGCAAATCCGACGAGACCTCCAAGAAGGTGGAGACCTGGATACAGAAATGCGACGGCCATGTGGAGACAGAGATAGAGAAGCTGTTCCGGGGAATCGCCGATCTGAAATCCGTCGAAACGGCGTTGCAGGGAATAGTGGTTCGCATCGTCGCGCACGATCGCACAAAGACTGAGTTTGTCACCATGATGAGCAACATCATGAAGGACAAGGAAGCGAACAAGGCCATGATCAAGGCCTACGAGAACACCGCTTTCGACAAAAGTGAGAAAGCCATACGCGCGAGCATCGAGAAGATCGTAAAACTCCCGGTGGTGGACAACGAGTTGTTCGCGGCTCTCGATCGGTTGTCAACGGCTCCCGGCGCCAACGGGATCATGGAAAAAGAGATGACCTGTATCGGGGAGGACCCCGAGATGGCCAAGCTCGTCGACAGCTTTGTCGTCGGGTTGCTCGACACCTGTGGCGATCCCGTCAAATAATACGATGACCATCGTTCGTCCGGCGCCGCTGCAACGCGGCGATTGGGCTTGTGTGACGGCACCCGCCGGTCCGGTACCGCCGGATCTGCTGCGCTCGGGGCTGGATCGCCTGGCCTCTCGTTACGCGGTCCACCACGACGACCGCCTGACCGATCGAAACGGATACCTGGCCGGTTCGGATTTCGTTCGCCTGTCAGGGCTGCAGGACGCCCTCGATCAAACGAACGCAGCCGTGGTCATCGCCGCTCGCGGAGGTTACGGAACCACGCGCATTCTGGATTCTCTGGATCTGACAGGATTGTCCACCCGGCCAAAGTGGATCGTCGGTTCCTCCGATCTGACCACCCTGCTCCTTCGCCTGTGGACGGATCTCGGAATGCTCTCGATCCACGGTCCCATGGTCGCGCGATTCGACGCCACCGAGGATGAAGACGTCGATGATCTCTTCCGCCTGCTCGAAGGCGGCGCCTGGTCCGCGCCCGATGGACTCGAACCCGTATGCCACGGAACCGCAAACGGTCCCCTGATCGGTGGAAATCTCACAATCCTGGCTCATCTGTGCGGCGCCGTCGATCCCGGTTACGCAGATGGTGCGATTCTCTTTATCGAGGACGTGGGCGAGAAGCCCTACAGAATAGACCGCTGCCTGGTGCAGCTCAAACGATCGGGCATTCTCCCGCGCCTGGCGGGGGTGCTTCTGGGCGAGTTCACCGATTGCGAGTCCGGAGAAGATGGTGTCACCGTGACGGATGTGCTGAAGGAACATCTCACCCCCCTGCGCATCCCCGTGGCAGGGTCGTACCCCGCTGCCCACGGCGGCCGCAATGCACCGTTCATCCACGGGGGAACAGTGGCGATGGAGGTTACTTCCACCGGTGCACGATTGAAAGCCGATTGAAAGGTGCCAGAGGCATTTGAAGTATACAGGTTAGTTCTCAGCCCAGATCTTCGAGCATCTCTTTCCAGGACTGACCGTCGTCGATGTTCAACACCTGAGCCAGCTCGTCCACTATCTGCTCCTCATCGTCGGTGACCGAGAACACGTCGCCCCACAGGCCTCCAGCGCAAACCGCAATATCGAAGCTCAGATCCAAGAGTTTGCGCAGGTCCCTGGCGCTGAGGTCAGCACCGACGCCGCGCTTACGGCGACCCAGTTCAACCAATGCCGCAAGGCTCTTCTTGACGTAGTCGTCGGATGGCTTGTTCGCCAGCCAGCCCTCGAACACCTCCATCGCTGAGGCAGGCAGAAAAACCCTGCGGCGCGCAATTTCGAGTATCCGGTCCAATTCGGCCGGTTGCACTTTTCCGTCGGCCCACGCCACAAGCACTAGCGGCAGCAAGGCCAACACACGGTAGTTTTCCTTGTTGATCCCGAGGTCTTCGAGTTGTTTCAACAAGTGATCTTCGTCAGCCATCTCGAGTCTCCCCTTCTCGGTTGTCAGGACTAGCGCCCCGGGCGACCGGTGGTTTCGTGTACGTGTGAATCGTAGCGTCAGCACGTTTTCTGTTCAACAGTGATTTCCCATTTGGTTAACCCCGCCTGAAACGGTGCCAGTCACTTTTATTTTTCATTTATTTCATGGTGTTAGCCGTACTAAACGGTGCCGGGTAGTTGCTTATTCCACTTCCAAGTGAGGAAGAATCTTCTCGAAATCGGACTTGAGTTTCTCGCGCTTGATTTTATTCAACTCCAATTTGTAGCCACACGCCAGCCAATTATCACACCCCAAATCTTCATCGCAGTCTTCAAAGTCACTCATGACCTGCTCGCCAGCGGCACTTTCCATGCAACGATCCACCGACACGAAATCCCGTTCGAACTCCCGCTGCGAAAGACACTCCTCAATGGCGGTACAGAAATCCAAACGCTGCTGCTCTTGTTGTCTGAGATAAAAGAAATAGCACCCACCAGATAGAATCAGCATCGCGATCACTATCTTCCAACCCAATTGGATACTCCTTGTTCGTGTCGCCACCACATTGACCAGGCGACGCAAACGTAATCATAGCACACGCTCGGCCGAATATTCCTGAAACGGTGCCAGTCACTTTTATTCTTCATTTATTTCATGGTGTTAGCCGTACTAAACGGTGCCAGAGGCATTTGAAGAGGAAAAATATCCAGAAAAATTAGAAGACCGTTCGGTAGGTCTGGAGCAGGTTCAGAACTTCGGCGAGATCGGGGTCACCCGGAGACGCCGCCTGGGCTATCTGGACCTTGACGATGACGACGTCGATGAGGCCCGTCGCATCCGGCCCGATCAGAGTCTTCAGTTTCTTGAGAGCCTCCGCGTAGGCGACAATAGCGTTTCCCTTCAGAATCAATGCGTTGTCGGCGGCGAGGAGGGTGGCCATGGAAGTGTTCAGGGTTGTGGATAGCGGTGTGAGTGAAATGGGGTTGTAGTACGTCGCAGTGATGATCACCGGATCTGTGTGATCCACCACCGATGAATCGCATGACCCTATGATCTGATGGTAGATCATCGCGTCGTTGGGAGCCAGGTGCTGCGGATCGACCTCGTCGGGGTTTTCCGAGTATTCTTCTCCGTGAAATTCGATCATCTCAAAGGTCGCGGGGAGGGTCATCTCAACCTGCACGTCACGCGCGGCCACTTCGATGTTCGAAACGAACCTCGAACCGAACATGAGTTGTGCTTCAGCAGCGGTATCGATGAAGATGTACGCGCCCTTACCCTCATCGGTAATGGTGTCCATCAATACGTCGTTGAAGTAACCCAGGCCACCCATCCCCACACCAATCAAGTATATTCCCTCTCCGTTGGCGTCGTACGCATGCTGCGCTATGAGATCCTTGTCGGTGACGCCCACGTTGGCGCCACCGTCCGACATCAACACCACACGGTTGATCCGGTTTTCGGAAAAATTGGCCTCGGCGAGGCTGTAGGCCGTAGCCAGCCCCACATTGAGGTTGGTGCCTCCGGTGGCAGTGATTCCGTTACATATGGAAACCAGCGTGGCGTCGTCAGGTCCAACAACGCTGTGGGAGTTGAGCAAGACGCTCTGAACCGTGCTCCAGGTGACTGCCGAGACGATGTCGCCCTCTTTCAACGATCCCGCGATAGCGAGACAGCTCTGCCTGACCATTTCGATGGGATGCCCGCCCATGGATCCGGACGTATCGAGCGACAACGTCAGGTTCACCGGTCTCCGCGCGGCGTTGGACAGGGCTGGAGCCTGGACCGATATCTGGAAGTCGTAGGTTTCATCACCTTCACCAACCTCAGCATTGGGCGTCATCTGGGCGGTCACGGCAACAGCGCCGGCGAGCGCCGGAGCATTGTCAAAGGTGTAGTAGTTGAGGAACTCATAGGTCCGAACTGCGTTCATATACTTGGCGCCGGACAGGATAACCGCCCGGGCCTCTACAGGACTGGCCATCGAGTTCGAATCGTCGGCCGAGAGATAGAGCACCACCTCGTTGACGGTATCGCAAGGATCGGCCTCCGTATCGGTGTCCCACTCCTCCGGATCTTCGATTATCGTGGAATCGCTGTCCGAATCGCCATCCGTATCGCCATCCGTATCGCCATCCGCGTCCATATCCACATCGCCATCGACGTATGAACCGGCAGATTCGTCGGCGAGGCCCAGGCCGCTACAGCCCATCGCCATGT
Source organism: Deltaproteobacteria bacterium (assembly GCA_030595125.1). Lineage (GTDB taxonomy): Bacteria > Myxococcota_A > Polyangia > JAAYKL01 > JAAYKL01 > JAUVAN01. The sequence continues at coordinate 20,918 of JAUVDV010000008.1, read as the reverse complement.
ACAAGACCAGCGAAGCAGCAAGGAGCAGCGTGCCTTGTATAAATGTAGTCAAATAGTTCATTGTATCCTCCCGTTATTCTCCTGTAATGGAGCAGGATACGTGCCAACACGGCCGGATTCGGGACGAATCCAGAAATGCCAATTATAACTACAGCTTGGAAAGCCAGGAGCTCATGCTCCCGTATTTGGGGGTACCTGACGCCCCGGATTAATCAGACATTAATGTCAGGTCGAAATCGCTATTCCGTTGCCCTCGCCGCGAGCAACAGGAAAGTGCGTGCGGCTTCGACGCGAGTCAGGGGATCCTCCGAATGCAGGGCAGCAGCGGCAGCGCCAAAATCGCCAGCAACCGGATCGTCCACCGTGATGGCCATCGCCCGAAGCGCCTCCACCCGAAGCGAACCGGAACCCTCGAGCACGATCTTGCGGATCATTTTCGGCGGTTGCACGATCAGACCGATCTTGAGCCGATCGTTGAGTCGGGTGCTCGGCGGGTTTGCGGAAGGTTTGCTATTCTCGATCGCCCGGACAACTTCCACATCTTCGCGAGCCAGCGCATCCAGCAACCGGGTCCTCAGGCGCACTGCGCTTTGTTTACCGTCTTCATCCACCCATCCGTTGCGGCGCGACTCCACGAAGGACACGGCCAGCGCCAGGGGACCGTTGTCATAGGGAGCGATAAGGGCCAGAGTGGCGGCCTCCCGATCCTCTTGCCGCTCCTGCTTTGAACCTCTAACCGGTTCCTCGGACAGTCCGAGAGCATCGGCCAGAGGAGTGGGTATCTTCCCACCCCGTGCCAGCGCGACGGCGGCCATCACGGCGGGTATCGGTTCACTCCTGGCTCTTTTCTTCCACCCCGGAACATCCCCGTAGTTACCAGTGGCAAACCAACGCCAGCACAGGCCGGCTAGCATGGGATCGGCCCGGTAAACACACCCGGCAAGGGTGGCCTTCACCGCATCCGCATCGTGCTTCACGCCGAGCCTCAGGATATGAACCGCAGCCCATCCGGCCAGGTCGGCGTCATCGCCCTTCAAAGCTTCGTCCAGGATTTCTAACGCCAACAGGGCATCACGCCGCACAATGTCGTCAAGCTCGGTTGATGCAGGCGCCGCATCTGCTCCGTCGGTCTCCACGAGCACGGTTCGCGGTTTGTCCGAACCACAACCGCAGCATATCATTATCGAAAAGACCATGATCGCCCCGCGTTTCATCACTCCTCCAAAAAAGGATCGTCAAGGGCGCCGGTCACTTCGAGGGCGCGGTAAAGCACAATTGCCGTCGCGTTGGCCAGGTTCAGGGATCTCACCGATTCGGAGCGTGTAGGAATCCCGTAACTGCGGTGCGCAAATCGTTGGTGGATCTCACCGGGAAGGCCGACGCTCTCGGCGCCGAAGACAAGGGCGCACCCCTTTTCGAAAGGCGCGTCCGTGTATTTTTTACCCGATCCGGTTGTGAACAGGAGCGGCTCGCTCAGGCCCGTTTCCTCCAGGCATGAGTCGAGATCCGGGTGCTTCATCACTTTTACAAGGTGCCAGTAGTCCAGGCCGGCGCGACGAACTGCCTTTTCGTCGGTGGAGAAGCCGATCTCGCCCACCAGGTGAAGAGTGGAACCGGTTGCCGCGCAGAGTCGTGCAATGTTACCGGTGTTCTGCGGAATCTCCGGATTGACCAGGATCACGTGGAAGCCCGGCGAGGGCGCTTTCATTCGCAGTCTCAACTCGCAGTGCCCTTGATTCCTGAGCGTGCCAGCGGGACAAACGCTCCGTTTCGTCCAAGAAAACCTATGGCCGCCACGTGCACCGAGGATTTCGGCAGACCGTGGATATCGAACTGCGCCGCCGGGTGGAGGATCTCGATGTCCCGTGTGTTCTTCCTCACGCCTCGCGGCCCAGTGGATGCTGTGAAGAGCCGCACGATGGAATGCCCCGAATACCGGACCTTCCTCCTGGCTATGGCCAGTCCCTGGTCCGTCAGCTCGAACGAGATGCGCAACACGCCGTCCCTCGACTCGATCTCCATGCGGTCGACCATCATGCGCGCAATAGAGTCCTGCGAAACCTCGCCCTGGGCGCAGCGATCACGGACGCGTTCGAGCAGCTCCTGAACCCTCGCGTCATCTCCTTGTTCATCGACAAGACGATCGATTACCTCGGCGGCCTCGGCGATCATATCCTGGCCGAGAAGAATCTCCGCCATGGCTACCGTGAAGAAGGGTATCTCCGAGCTTGTCGCGTCGCTCATGGGCCATGCTCCAGAATGCTGCGAATTTGCGCCACGTCCGTGGCAATACGGGCCACGAGCTCGTCCAGATCGGCAAACTTGATCTCTTTTCGCACCTGCTCCACAAAACGGAGTCCAAGGCGTTGTCCATAGAGGTCACCCTCAAAATCCAGGAGGTGAGCCTCCAGCGTTTTCCCGTGCTCGAGGGTGGGCCGCGAGCCGGTGTAGGCTGCCGCCGCGACTGTTTTCCCCGGGAGATCGCACCACGCCGCGTATACTCCGGGGCCCGGTGAGAGCACCTCCACTTCATCGAGATTGACGGTGGGAAATCCCATGGAGGCGCCCTTCCCCTTCCCTCGAATCACGGTCCCGGGCACCTCGTGATATCTACCGAGGACTTGTCCGGCCCGCGCGACCTCGCCTCGAATGACAAGATCGCGAATGCGCGAGGAGGATATGCCGGCGGTTCCCGATGCGACCAGGTCCAGGCCCATCACATCGAACCCGAGTCGGTCGCCGAGCGCGGACAGTAACTTGATGTCGCCTTTCCTGCCGGCCCCGAACCGAAAGTTTTTTCCCACGATCACCAGCCTGGCACGCAGCGCACGGACCAGGATCTCCGTGACGAAGCCGGTCGCATCGAGGGATGCGAACTCCATATCGAAGCGCTGGGCCAGCACCTCATCGACGCCGCACTCATCGAGCAGCTCGATTTTTCGTGCCGGCTCCACGAGTCGAAGGGGGGGCTCATCTACCTTGAGGATCTGCGCCGGGTGCGGCTCGAAAGTCAGAACGGTCAGATCGAGACCCAAGCGGGTCGCGTGCCGGCGTCCCATGTCGAGCACGGCCCGGTGACCGGAATGAACGCCGTCGAAGTTCCCGATGGTGACAATTCTGTCCGAATCGTTCTTGTCGACGAGCTCCCGGTAATCGTGAAAAAGCCTCATCGAGCACACCATAAGTGCGCAATCACCATCGGTCAACGGATCCATCTGTTGTCCGCAATCACTGAACCGGTACCGTACAATCGGTGAACCGGCACCGTGCAATCAGTGGACGAGCACCGACGACAACACGATCTCAGCACTGTGCCAGGTTCAGTGGCACACTTTGGCACGGTCTAACGCGGCTCTTCCCGTCGCCATCTACATGTTATGTTGAACCTTTTTCCCTGCATGCCGGTTCGGCAATCTCAATGGCACACATCCTGCTTAATTGCATGAGCACGGAGCGAGCAACTTGCCATCGTGAGAAGGAGTCAGCCATGAAACACATACAATCAACGGCCATTCTGGCAGTAACCGTTTTTCTGTCCCTCATTGTACTGGGATGTTCCGATAACTCGGACTCTCAAACGGGGAGTTCACTGTTCGGCACCGGTTCGGACGGGGATAGCGACTCGGATTCTGACATGGACGTAGACACCGACACGGATTCCGATTCCGACACGGACACGGACACTGACTCCGGCTCTGATCTGGATATTGACACAGATACCGACATCGATATTGATTCAGACACTGATACCGATACTGATACCGATACTGATACCGATACTGATACCGACACATCCACCGACACGGATACCGACACCGATTCATCCTGCGATCCCACAGTTCAGTTCACATATTACCTGTCCGCCGACGACTCCAACTCCATGGCCTCACCGGTCATCGCCAGAAAGTTGATCAACGCCGGCTCCTGGGTAAACACCGAAGTTCGCACCTGGGAATACCTCAATTACTACAATTTCGACTACACCCCCGCAGCCCCGGGCCATGTGAACGTCGTCCAGGATCTCCGGGTCACCAACCCCGGCGAAAGCGGTTCCTACGCACTTCAAATCGGCGTCAGCTCTCCGGAAATGACCAACGCCACGCGACGCCCTTTCAACCTCGTTTTCTCGCTGGACACATCCGGTTCCATGAACGGCCCCCCCCTGACCAGGCTCAAGGCAGTGTGCACAGCCATCGCGGGCAACCTGATAGACGGCGACACGGTCTCCATTATCAAGTGGAATACTTTAACCACCGTACTTCTCGACTCTCACATAGTCATCGGCCCCGACGATCCCACTTTCCTCACTGTCATCAACGGCATCACCGCAGGCGGTGGCGGAACCGACCTGCACCAGGGCCTGCAGACCGCTTACCTCAAAGCGCAAGCCAGCTTCTCCAACTCCAGGATCAACCGGGTCGTCCTCATCAGTGACGGGGTCGCGACGGCGGGCATCCTCACCCAGACCCTAATCGCGCAGATGGCCGACGACTCCATGACCCAGGGCATCTACCTGACAGGCGTCGGCACCGGCCTTGGCTACAACGACACTCTCATGGACGACGTCACCGACGCGGGCAAGGGCGCCTACATTTACGTTGACACTACAACCGAAGCAGCCGCCATGTTCGGCGACGAATCGAGGTTCCTCGCCAACCTGGAGGTCGCATCGAAAGATGTTCAGGTTGCGCTAACCCTTCCCACCGGCTGGTTCATCGAAGAGTTCCACGGCGAATCCTACTCCACGAGCTCATCGGCAGTGGAACCGCAGCACCTTTCTCCCAATGACACGATGGTATTCCATCAGCTCATCGATCTCTGTGGACCGCTTCCTGTCAGCCCAGGCGATCAGATTACGGCGACTGCCACTTACAAGGATCCCATATCTCTCATGCCAAGTTCGGAGACGACGACAGACACTGTCGGTGCTCTGCTCGTAAGTACAAGCCAGCAAATGACAAAAGGTGACGCGATCATCCGGTACGCGCAGACGCTGAAGGAAATCCAGACACTCATGTACAACCCGGCCAATTACACCACGATAGTCGCGATGATCGACAGCGCCCAGGCCGATGTATTGACGGCATCGGCGAGTCTCGGCTCGGACTCTGATCTCAATGAAATCGCCGGTCTTCTTCTCACATACCGAGACGTCTTCACGCCTTAACAAGGGATACGGACTTCCGAAGGGAGGATGCAATGAAAACCCAACTTATCATGACTACTATCCTGGTCCTGTCCGCGGCTCTTTGCGGGTGTGGCAAGGAGGATGGATCCGGCGGCGGCTGTATCAAACTCACCGAACTCCAGACAAACACTGTTGCCCCGGCGGGAGTGCGCACTGTCTTCCAGGCTTCCACGTGCGACGGACAACCCATCGCCGACCTGACCGACAGTAACATCAGCCTCAAGCTGGACGACCAGGCGCTCAAGTCAGAAGGTGACGTGGCGCCCATTTTGACCCAGCAGATAGATTTTGAAATGCACACCTTGCTCCTGCTGGACATGTCGGACTCTATCGTTTCGAGCGGCAACCTGCAGCCGATGCTGAGCGCGGCACGAAACCTGGTTCACTCGCTCATAAATCAGGGACACAATGTAGCTATCTACCGGTTCGCCGGCCCCGCGTACTTCACCCTGATGCAGGATTTCACTGTCAACGAAACACTCCTTGATACGACCCTGGACGACCTCGGAGAAAGTGGAGGGCTCGGCACGACCGACCTCTATGGGTCCATTCAGAAGGCAATACAGATACTCGATACGGTGGAGATCGACGACACTCTGGGGGGCAGCGCCCTGGTGCTCTTCACCGACGGAACAGACGAGGCGATGGCCTCGACTTTCGACGCGGCCAAAACCACCGTCAACAACAGCGACTCGCTTGTGTACACCGTCGGGCTGGGTGGCGACGTAAACCAGGAGGAGCTCCTGGCCTTCGGCAAGACCGGGTTCGAATGGGCCCAGAACGCCGACAAGCTCGCTGCTGCGTTCGCTGCCGTGACACAACAAATCCAGGATCACGCCAACTCTCATTACCTGCTGGCGCTTTGCAGTCCGCGAGTCTCGGGCGAACGGAGTCTCACCATCAAGGCAACAAGAGAAGGCGCCACCGGCAGCCTGGATGTCTATTACAACGCGACCGGATTTGACATCGTGGGCTGTGATCCGGAGCTGGTGGCGTTTCCGTGCGGTGACAAGGAGTGTGGCTCGGTGGAAGGGATCCCCTGCGGAGCCTGCAATTCAATGGAATTCTGCACCGGTGATTTCGTATGCGAGGAAGCGTGTACCCCTGACATAGAGTGCGGCTACGCACACGGCGTAGACTGCGGAGATTGCTCCACCATGGGTGACGACTTCACCTGCGAGAACAACCAGTGCGTCAACGTCTGCCAGGAGGCGCAATGCGGCTTCGTCATGGGCGTCAATTGCGGCGAATGCACATTCCTCGGCGATACCTTCGCCTGCGAGGAACACACTTGTGTCGACGCTTGCGAAGACGCCGAGTGCGGAACCTTCCTGGGAATCGACTGTGGAGAATGCTCCTCATACGGCTCGGAGTTCGGATGCGATGCGAGCGGCACATGCGTGAACGCCTGTGAAGATGCCGAGTGTGGAACTGTCCTGGGATTCAACTGCGGCACCTGTGGAGCGGGATTTACTTGCAACACGGCAAACGAATGTGCCCCGATCTCCTTGCCCGGAGTGAATTGGATCAATGTCCCCGCCGGAAACCACACGCTTGGTTGCAACTCGAGTTTCGACTCCGCGTGTGATTTCGACGAACAACGCCATTCCGTCAGCCTGAGCAGCTTTTGGATAATGGACACCGAAGTTACCGCCGACATGTATCAGACCTGCGTAACCGCCGGCGTGTGCTCTACGACCCATCTGGGCTCGAGCGCAGAGTGCACTTTCGGAGTCTCCTCCAAGGGCGATCATCCGATCAACTGCATCGACTGGGACGGAATGCGGGAATTCTGCCAGTATCTGGGTGGAGACCTTCCCACGGAAGCCCAGTGGGAACGTACGATGCGCGGAGACCACGACGGCATTGCTGACACTTACTGGATTTACCCATGGGGCGGCGTTCCGGCCCCCGACTGCACTCTCGCGGTCATGACGGAGACCATTCCCGGATGTGGCAACAACGGCACCGACTCGGTCGGAACAAAACCCACCACGTCATTCGGCATGAAGAATATGGCGGGCAACGTCTCCGAATGGACCCTGGACTGGTATTCCGGCGCTCTGGGGGATTGCGGAATTGGAACATGTTCCGATCCGACGGGCCCGGCCACCGGCACCGACAAGATCATCCGTGGCGGATCATTCATCAGCATGTTCGACTCGTCCTTCAGAACAGCCAAACGCGACAAGCACGATCCAGCTGACACCTCACCCGTCATCGGCGGCCGCTGCGTTCTTTAATTTTGACCCACCAGGACGTCCTGGCGCCGATAATTTGTCCCGATAGGTCAAATCATCGGCGGTGAAATCAATGTCTTTCCCTGGCGCATGCTCGTCGAAAAATTCTGGGCGGGTGACCTGGACGTTTGACAACACAAGACTAACAGGGGTCTAACATCGCGTAATAAAAAAAGAATAAAGATGACTGGCACCTTTTCAGGGCGAGGGGGGCCGCCTTTCATATGTATGGCTCTATTTAGCGGACTGAGCTGAAATTTCGCCTGCCTCCAACCTCATCTTTCGATACAATACCTTCTGGAGGGGCAACTTTGTCGCTGACGCCATTCCCAAACTACGTCTGTCCACGAACCAGCGCTGTGAAGCCAGTTATCGTGTTGCTGTTGCAAGCTATAGCAACAGTGGGCTGTTGGAGTAGCGCCTCCTTGAGTATTGATGCGGGTACAGAGACGGACAGCGACACAGGGACAGGTACAACCGATCCGCCGATGTCTACGGAGTGTTATAATGGTTTCCAGGCCGTCTGGAGTAGCGCAACAGATAATGTTTGGGTCGGTGGCAGGCGTGTCATGGCTCATTTCAATGGTGACGTGTGGACCGAAACCGAAGTCGGCGATGACATCTTTGGGATTTGGGGCTCGGAGGCAGACGATGTCTGGGCGGTGGGGATCAATGCCACATTCTACAGTCCAGACGACGTGGGGACGCAGTCGCCGATCGCCAATCACTTCGATGGGGCAACCTGGACCGCCAGCGACCTGGCCGGCGGGACCGGGGCGGGTAGGTTTGTCAGAGTCTGGAGCGGCGTGCCGGACGATGTATGGGCCGTGGGGTGGTGGGGTATGATTCAGCGTTTCGACGGATCGACATGGAGCAAGGTCGATGCCCATGAGTTGTACGAGGACAGTTTCTTGACCGGCGTCTGGGATAACGGGGACGGTGCTGTGTTCGTCGCTGGTAGTAGAGAACCATGTGTTTCGGATCTAGAGAGCAGGTGTGGTGGAGTGATCAGGTACGACGGGAATACCTGGACCGAGGTGTTCGGCGCGTCCGGCGAACGGGAGATGTCCTACGGCATCCGGGGAGCGGGAAGCGCGCTGTTCGCTCCTTCAAAGCACGGCCAGATCTACCGCTTCGACGGATCGACATGGAGCGTCGATTCCATCGCAACCGATATCCCGCTCTACGGCGTCTGGGCACGCACTTCAGATGACGTGTTTGTCGTTGGCGACAAGGGTACAGTCGCACATTACGATGGTGTCGCCTGGACGGTAACCCAACTCGACGAACCGGTTTGTCTGATTGACGTCTGGGGGACGGAATCGGCGACTGGCCAGGATGGTGGGACCAACGACGTTTACGCTGTGGGGGGCATTGCAACCGGGAACTCTGAGGTCGCGCCGGTCGTGCTCCATTTCGATGGGTGGGCGTGGGCCGTGGTGCACGGCGGGTAAGGATTTCAGCAAGCTCTTATTTGAAGAAGCGTCACTTCCTTTACTCATTGGTCGTCCACTTGTTTTCGTGGTAGTAAACGGCTCGCCATGGACAATCGATTTCGCAAATTGCTCGAGGAAGGCACCATAATCGTCTTTGACGGCGGGATGGGAACGACCCTGTTCGACAAGGGTGTTTTCATCAACCGTTGTTTCGATCAGCTCAACCTCACCGATCCCGACATGATCCTGCAGATCCACTCCGAGTTCGCAAAGGCAGGGGCCATGGTCCTGGAGACCAACACCTTCGGATCCAATCGCTACAAGCTGGCGTCGCACGACCTGTCGGACCGGGTTGTCGAGATAAACCGCGTCGGGGCGCAGCTCGCCCGCAAGGCGGCCGGCGACAATGTGCTCGTGGCCGGATCCGTCGGCCCCCTCGGAGTCCGTGTTGAACCGTGGGGTCCCACCTCTCTTGTTGAGGCAACTGACGCGTTCAAAGAGCAGATCGAAGGGCTCGTCGAGGGAGGCGTGGACGCCATCATCCTGGAGACCTTCACGGACCTCAACGAGATCCGACAGGCCCTTGTTGCGGTGCGCGAGCTGAGGGAAAAAGCGGGGATCGATCTTCCGGTCATCGCATCCATGACCGTGGATCAGCAGGGCAACACTCTGTTCGGCGCTGATCCCGGCAGCTTCGCCCGGATCCTGGAAAGTAGCGGCGCCGATGTGGTTGGAGTCAATTGCTCCGTCGGTCCCAGACAGCTGCTCGAACCGCTGGAGAAGATGCGCGCGGCGGTCAAAGTCCCCATATTGGTAATGCCTAACGCCGGCCTGCCCACGGAGGTGGAGGGCCGCACGATCTACGTCTGCTCGCCCGACTACATGGCAAACTACGCTCGCCGCTTCGCCAGGCTTGGCGCCAGGATAATAGGCGGGTGCTGCGGGACTACTCCCGAACACATCCGCGCCATGGCCGCGTCGATACGCCAGGTAACCGGGGAGGAGCGCTCTCTGAGCGTCCCGACCATCGAGAAGGCAGACAAGACGGCGGAGCCCCGGGAAACAGTTCCGGTGGCGCAGCGCTCCCGGCTCGCCAGCATGATAAAGTCAGGTAAGTTCGTCGCGACCGTCGAGCTGGCGCCGCCCAGGGGCTGGGATCTGAAAAAGATCCTCAAGAGCGCCACCACAATGCACTACGCCGGCTTCGACGCGATCAACATCCCCGACGGACCGCGCGCTTCGGCTCGCATGGGGCCCCTCGCCATGGCGACGTTGATCCAGCGGGAGGTCGGCATCGAAACAGTCATGCACTACGCCTGCAGGGACAGGAATTTGATGGGGATGCAGTCCGATCTTCTCGGATCGTACGCCCTGGGGCTTCACAACCTGCTGGTTATAACGGGTGATCCGCCCATCATGGGCGACTACCCGCAGGCAACGGCGGTGTTCGACGTGGACGCCATCGGCCTGACCAACATGGTAACCAGGCTGAACAACGGGATGGATCTGAGCGGGCGCCCCATCGGACAGCCCACCGGGTTCTTCGTGGCGGTCGGGATCAATCCGACTGCTATCAATCTGGAAAAGGAGATCGCGCGCTTCAGATGGAAGGTCGAGGCCGGGGCCCACATGGCCGTCACGCAGCCGGTCTTTGACGCTGATCAACTACTCGCGTTCCTCGAAAGGCTCGACGACGACCTGAAAATCCCGGTGATCGCCGGAATCTGGCCGCTGCAAAGCCTTCGGAACGCGGAGTTTCTCGCAAACGAAGTTCCCGGGGTGTCGGTTCCAAAGGCGGTGCTCGAACGTATGGCAGCCGCCCACACAAGAAAAGACGAGCGGGAGGAGGGCGAGCGCATCGCCAAGGAGATTCTCGCGAAGGTGGAAGATCACATACAGGGGATACAGGTAACGGCGCCGTTCGGACGGATCAAGTCGGCCATCAGAGTCCTTGAAGCAGTTCGGAATCGTTGAATTCGGAGGGTCTTTTGTCCAAAACCAGGCTGAAAGTTCTCATCGCGCAACACAGATGGTGGTACCCCACCTCGGTGAGCGGGGCGGATATCGCCAATCACGAATTTGCAAGGCGGTTGAAGGCCCGTGGTGTCGAGGTTCGAGTCCAGGGTATCGTGGCGCCGGATATTGACAACAGAACGAGGCAGCGAGACTACAAGGCAGAGGGGATACAGGTGTGTCTCGTTTCCAGCGATTTCATCCGCCAGTTGGAGAAAACGGTAAAGGAGTTCAAGCCCGATGTGGTTTTGACATCCTGCCCGGAGCCGAGTTGCGGAGCGGACGATATCTCTCGCATGGTGAGACTGTTCGGGCAATTTGATCTGCCGGTGGTGCTCTACGTACACGATATCGATGGAACCCTCCCCCTGTTCGACAATGTCAAGAACCGGCTCGCCGCTGTCGTATCCAACAGCAAGTTCATGGCCGGACGCGTGAGGGATCTCTGGTCCGTAGATTGCGAGGTCGTCTATCCGGTACCCGACTGGAATGACGTGGATTCGGGAGGAGTCACCGGGCCGTACGTGACATTTTTCAACCCGTTGCCCCACAAGGGACTGAATGTCGCCCACACCCTGGTCATGAAGAAGTTCCCCAAGCGGCCGTTCCTCTTTGTAGAGGGCTTCATCGATCCGGAGGCCCACGGAATAGCCCTGTCCCGTTCCGGAAACCTTGTCCACGCTCGAAGATCACCCAATATTGCCACCATTTACATGATGACGCGAACCCTCATAGTGCCCTCCCAGTGGGAGGAACCGTTCGGGCGAGTGGCCCTCGAAGCGATGTACAACAAGGTTCCGGTAATCGCATCGAGGACAGGCGGGCTGCTGGAGTCCGTGGGAGATGGGGGAATGCTCATAGACGACGGGAGCAACGTGGACCTCTGGGCGGAAGCCATCGAGATCCTCGACGATCCCGACAAGCGCGAAGAGATGATCGAGGCAGGGAGCCGGCACGTGCAGAAATTCTCGGCCCGCAAGGAGATGGACAAGTTGATGGAAATCCTGCGTCGTGTGGCCGCCTGATCTGCTGTAATCATTGCGCAAAATCCGGGTTTGGTTTATCTCTCTTACCAGTATGGGCAACGTGAGCAAACTGGAACTCCTGGTAGGTATCAAGGCGGAACAGTCGCTACGGGACGAGGTACGCACGGCAGTGGACGAAGCCGGAGCGGAATCGGCCGGGCTGGAGCTGACTCCCGTGGGGCCAAAGGACTGGATTGCCGGCGCCCGCGTGGGTACGGCGATTTCTTTTGTACGGGTGACCGAGGTCTGCGCTGAGGTTCTGGCAAAATTGATCGCCCTGGAGTCCCGGCAGCGCATCAGGATGGAAAACATCCGGTTCTACGTGGTTCCGCCGCCTGTTCCGGTATTCAAGGATTCGCCTTTGTCCGAATTTCCCGACGATGCTCCGAATCCGAAGGAAGATTCTACAGAGCCTGAGGTGAGCACTTTCAACAGCGCGGCCCAATGCCCCGTCTGCGGTAGAACCGTCAATTCCTACAACCTGCAACACAACACCAAGGGCAAAGTTGTGGGCTGTTTCATCTGTGGTGGAGACCCTGGCATCCGCAGGAGCTGACGTACTTTGACAACCGGGCCACGCATCGGCATCGATTTGGGCGGCACGAAGATCGAGGGCGTGGTGGTATCCGGTGCGCACAAGGCGACCCGGATTGTCGAACGTGAGCGAATCCCCACGGAGGCGACCGCAGGATACGATCACATTCTCGAACGGGTTGCGCGGCTGGTGGAAAGGCTCGACGACCGGATCGGCGAAAAGGCGCCCATCGGGGTCGGCATGCCCGGAAGCATAACCGCAGGGGGCCTGGTCAAGAACTCCAACACGGTCTGCCTCAACGGGACGCGCTTTCGCGAAGACCTCAGCCGACGCGTGGGAAGGAATATCGCGTTCGCCAACGACGCCAACTGTTTCGCCCTGGCCGAGGCAACATTGGGCGCGGGTGTCGGGTACGATATGGTCTTCGGCGTGATCATGGGGACGGGAACCGGGGGAGGGCTGGTAATTAACGGTTCGATGAGGGAGGGGCCCCAATCGATCTGCGGCGAGTGGGGACATATGGTCCTGTGGCCTTCGAGCGACCGGCGTTGCTATTGCGGTGCGACGGGGTGTGTCGAGACGTACCTGGCGGGTCCGTGGATCGAGCGCGACCATGCTAGCATGGGCGGCGGCGAGCTGCGCCTGCCCGACATAATCGAGCGACGGCGGGGTGGGGATCCCGTTGCGCAACGCTGCGTCGAGACGTGGCTGGATGCCTACGGACGAGCGATGGCCAACGTGATCAATATTCTCGATCCGGATGTGGTGGTGCTCGGAGGAGGTGTATCCAACGCGGATTGCCTTTACGATGAGGGCGCGGCCAGGGTTGCCGAACATATTTTTTCCGACGAGTTGACCACGCCGATCCTGCGTCATCGGATCGCAGACTCGGCGGGGGTGATCGGCGCGACGCTTCTGATATAATGAAGGAATCATGAAGAAAACCACCGCGATAATGATCTGCGCGATTCTCTGCATCGGTTGCGCGCCGAATGTGAGTTCATTGAATCGCCACCTTGAAAAAGGCGCCTACGATCTGGCGCTCGAGGAGGCCCGAAACGATCCGGCCATGATCGCACATCTGGCGGCGTTGATTCTCGAACGTGAGGCGACAGAGCATTCAGATCAGGCGGCTGTGATGGTCAACTATCTCGCGGGTAGCAGGAAACCGGGAAAGTACGCGCTCAAGAGGCTTGCTCAGTCCACCGGAGTCGCCTCACGTCTTGCCGGTATCGCCCTTGGCAGATCTTCGCTCCCGTCGGATCGGGAGCTGGACAGTTATCTGTCCGATTCATGGTCCGATGTCAGGGTGGCGGCGGCGCGGACCTGGTCGCGCAAGATCGACCGGAAACGACTCGAAGAGATGATCCTGGATCCGGATCCCGGGGTCAGGGTCGAGGCCGCGGCCGGCCTCGGGAGGTTCGAGGGAGAAAAAACAGCGGGCATCCTTGCGCAAACTGCCAGACTTGACCCTGATCCCAGAGTTCGAGCTCGCGCCGTCACGCAGGTGAAGTCCCTGGGCGTGGACGCGCTGGATGTGTGCAGGAACGCCCTTTCTGACGACAACATGGGCGTGCGGAACGCGGCGCTGCGAGGGCTATCGGATCTTGGAAGCGATGCGGCCGTTGAGTTGATTCGCGATCGGATGGCCGGCCCCATGACCGAGGTCACGGTGGTGGCCGCCGCCGAGCTTGCGCGGCTGGATCACAAAGATGGAAAAGGCCGTTTCCGTGAAGCATTGAAAAACCGTCGTCCAAACATCCGCGCCACCGCGCTTGTCCATCTCGATCGCGCGCGGGTCGAAAATCCCGATAAAATCCGGCTGGGCATGCTCGACGATGATGATCCCTCGGTAGTGTTGACGGCCGCCGCAGCGCTGCTCACCGGGGCTGACGATTCAAGGGGGCCGGTGTCCCGTGCACTGCGGCGGATAGTCGAGGAAGGGAGTATGCAGGCGCCACGTGCCAGGGACATGCTGGCGGTGGTCGGAGAGCCGGCGGCTGTAGCGGAGGTCCAGGAAGTGCTCGAACAGGGGGACGAAGAAGAGATTGTCACTTCGCTGAAGAGGGTCGCGCGCGGGGTGATGCTCTACGACAACTTCGTTTCATTGCTGAAGGATGATCGCGCAGGAGTTCGCATCGAGGCAGCCAGAAGTGTTCTTTTATCATCTTCAACTTGAAGGTTTCATAACGGCAATTTGCACTTGTCGGAAAAACCACTATGTTATATAATATAAGTGTTTTGGTTAAGAGCCTGCTGGGATAGGCTCTAAAGGAGGTGGAGTATGCCGCAATTGTCGCTGTATCTTGATGATGGAACGCTAAAGCTGGTTGAGAGAGCCGCAAAGTTGAAAAACACCAGTATTTCCAAATGGGTCAGAAGCAAAGTGCTGCAGTCACTGAAAAACGAGTGGCCGGATGGCTATTTTGATCTTTTCGGCGCCGTTGCGGACTCATCTCTCGATGCTCCCGCAGAACCAGAGAGGATCAATGCGACTCCCAGAGAACAAATATGAAATATTTCCTGGATACCAACATATGCATTTACTTCCTCAAGGGTGAGTACCCATCCATAAAGAAGAAACTCCGAAAGAAGAAACCAGGCGACATAATGATTCCCTCTGTCGTGAAGGCTGAGCTGTTGTTCGGTGCGGAAAAAAGCTTGAAGGTGGTCGAGAACAGAGAGAAAATTCTTGGCTTTCTCTCGCCCTTCAAGTTGTCGCCATTCGGAAACACCGAATGTGCGATCTATGCGAAAATCAGGTATCAACTGGAAAGTCAGGGAACTCCAATCGGAGCAAATGACATGCTTATTGCCGCTGTTGTCCTGGCACACAAGGGCACCCTGGTCACAAACAACGAGAAGGAATTTGAGAAGGTGAAGGGCCTCAAGATTCAAAACTGGACAAGCTAGCCTGTTAATTTTCTACGTCGCCATGAAAATACTGCCGATAATTTGCCATGGAGAGCCTGTGCAATTTAACCTTTGTGCGAGGGAGGAACTCTTCATGAATAAAAAAGAAGCCATCGAACAACTCCGGCCCTATCTGGCAAAATTGTTTGACGTTCGGTTCACGGGAACAGACGGAGCAAGCTACGCCCGGATGCAGGGTTACGCAGACGGATACATGCAGGCCCTTGGGGACATGGCCGTTCTCGAAGACAGGGAGCTTCTGTCGGTCGTGAACGACGAGCGTCGCGGCTCGGCCCTACGCGCGCAAATGCGCACGGCCATGGAGCCACCCGGCCCCGCAGTCGCCGACTTCGCTTAAGCTCCTGCCTGTCTATATATCAGGGCGGGCACGGAGACCCGCCCCTACACATTATGATATGTCATCGCCTGTAGGGGCAACCCCCCGTGGTTGCCCTGTCGTTCAATGAGATTTTTCTGCGATTTTCCCCTGTCAAATGTACAATGACCATGAGGATCGATGAAATCTACCGTAACCTATCTACCGGTCGCCGCTGCGCTCATCGCGCTGGTGATCACCGTGGCGCTGACCAGAGACTATTCAGACGCTCCCCCTCCCGGGCTTGCGAAGGCGATGAGCCCCGTCGACTGGAACACCGTTCACCAGAACCGGGACTTCTTTCCCCAACCCATCGGTCACGTGCTGGAGGATGGCTCGGAGAAGCTGAACAAGAAACGCCGCAAGGCCTGGTTCTCGGAGCGCCATCGGGCCCCTCCCCGCGTTGACTACAAGCAGGTGGAGCGAATCAACGGGCTGATGCAGACCGAGAAGCGCAACCAGTTAGCCCTGGCGCCTGCGACGGCCATGGACACCGACGCCCCGATCCCCGAGTGGGCGGAGCGAGGCAGCTCCAACCAGGCGGGACGCATGCACGTGGCCACCCACTCCAGCAACCAGACCCTCCTCTACGCCGGGTCGGCCATGGGCGGGATCTGGATAGGCGAGATGGACGGCTCCGACTGGACACCCATCGGGGATAACCTGTTCGGTGGAGCACACCATATGGTGACCCTGTCGGGCGAAGGATCGGAAGATCCGGACATAGTCCTCGCGGCCGCCGACTGGGGCGCGATCCACCGCACCACCGACAACGGCCAGACATGGGAGGTACCCGGGGGCCTGGAAGACTCGTGGAATAACCGCCGCATTCTGAAGACCTCCGAGGGAAGCGAGACGGTGTTCGTTTTGATGAACACCTACTGGGAGATGCTCCTGATGCGATCCACCGACGGGGCGACCAGCTTCACCTCCGTTTACGACTTTGACGAATATCCCGGAGACGTCTGGACCGCGAGGGACGGCGGCAACAACTCCCTGTACATCATCGACGCGGGGCAGATCCTTCGCAGCGACGATCTTGGAGACAACTGGACACCGGTCGGCGACGTGGGCGCGTCGTCCGACGAGGCCGAACTCGTTGGCTCAGAGGCCGGCGCCCCACGCCTGTGGGCAGTGCTCCACGATGGTAACGTCCTCAACCTCCATCGCTCCGACGACGCCGGCGCTACATGGACATTTGTAACCATCATCGAAGATTACTGGCGTTCCCTCGCCGCCTCCATCACCAATCAGGACGTGTTCGTCTGGGGTGGGGTGGAGGTCTTCAGAACCGACGACGGGGGCGCCACCTTCGAACTGGTGAACAGCTGGGGAGAGTACTATGCCGATCCCGTCAACATGCTGCATGCGGACGTGCCGGGCATCGACGTGTTGCTGGACGGCGCGGGGCAGGAGCTGTGGTACATCTCCACCGACGGCGGTCTCTATCACTCCATCGACCTGCTGGCGACGGTCTACAACCTCTCCACGGATGGCCTCCGGGTAAGCCAGTATTACTCTACCCTCACCAACGCCGAGGATCCGGAGCGTGTCTCCGCAGGCTCCCAGGACCAGGGCTACCAGATATGCGGTCCGGATATCTACACGGAGGATCTGATAGAGTTCGATCAGGTGATGAGCGGCGACTATGGTCACCTCACCTCGGGAGACGGCACCCACGAGTACGTCTTCTCCGTCTATCCCGGTTTCATCCTTGCCCAGGTGGGGCTGACTGATCCCCCGGCCATCATCTTTATGGACTTCCCCGCAAACGAAAACTTCGCCTGGCTACCCCCGGTGGTCGCCGATCCACAAAACAACGAAGATTTCTTCTTCTGCGGGACGCACCTCTATCATTACGAACTCGAGGGCAGCACCTGGACACACGTATTGTGGTCCAGCCTCGACGTGAGCACCGAAGACCCCGACGAGTACATCAGCGCTCTGGAATTCTCACCGGTGAATCCACTCAAGGCCTACATGGCCACCAACCGTGGGCGCCTGTTCTATTCCAGCGATCGGGGCGTCACCTGGACCCAGTCGGCGAGCACGGGTCCGGAGGCCCACTACTTCTACGGAACGGCGCTGCTCGCGTCGATCACCGACGCGGACACGGTGTGGGTGGGAGGCAGCGGCTACGGATCACCCGCAGTCTACATGAGCACCGACGGCGGCCAGACCTGGGAGCCCCACGGACAGGGACTGCCCGATACCCTGGTCTACTGCCTGGGCGAGGCTCCGGATGGGAGCGGCCGCGTCTTCGCAGGGGTGGAGACGTCAGCCTACCAGCGGGATCCCGACAGCGATGAATGGTACGACATCACCGGCAACACGGCGCCCATCACCATCTACTGGAGCATCGAAGCCCTCACCGCGGAGAACACCATGCGCTTTGGCACATATGGACGCGGAATCTGGGACTATCGTCTCGATCCCGACCACCTGGGTTGCTACCCGGTGCAGGACTACGACGGGGACGGGGTGGACTGCGAGACCGACTGCGACGACCACGACAAGACCATCTACCCCGGCGCCCTCGATGAGTGCGACGGCGTTGACGTCAACTGCGATCCCGATGACCCTGTCGAGACGGACGGAGACGAGGACGGGTTTCTCGCGTGCGAGGATTGCGACGACGGGAATCCGGCCGTTAACCCGAGCGCGCAGGAAATCTGCGACAATGGCATCGACGACGACTGCGATGGAGTGATCGACAGTTGCTATGGTTTCGCAGCTACCTCGGGGGATTGCGCCTGCGACGTGACCCCGGGGCGGACCTTCCCGTCTCTGATCGTGCTGGTTCTGGAGAGCTTTTTCTAGTCGGTCGCGCGACCGACTGGAGGTGTCAGACACTTTTTTCTCGGGATTGCGATTCTAGCCGGGTGCAGATTCCGGTTTTACCTTTTAGCAAAGGGGGTTAAGGCGGTGCCACTTTTGGGGGGGACTGTCCAGCGAACCGCCCGGCGAAGTGAAGACTCAGTGTGCACGTGCGTTCGCCAAGACGGTAATTCCTTTGATTTCTCGCCGAGAATTGTCGAGAATAAAGAAAATGGACACGGAGCCGAGCATGATTCAAGGGAGGATAGGCGAAACGAACAGGACGTTTATCCGTCCTACACATGTAATGCATGGTCGTTCACTTCTCAGTGCCTTTGAGCATGTTTGGTAATTACAACCATGTGGCTATCACTTTGTGTAAGCCCTCGAAAGGGACCGGCCGCTTTACACCGTCAGACTCTGGTTAATGAAGATGCGGGCTGCGGCGTGATTGTACGACGAAGGATGATCTGGGTTCAATATCTCATCTCGTGGGTGATGTTGATATTCTGGTTTGCAGGTTGTGAATCCATACCCGAAGCGGACCCAAAGACCAACGAGACAGTTGACTCGGCCGCCAAAGCGAAACCGGCGCAGACGCGCAAAGTTTCTAACAAAAGAAAAAAGAAAAAAAAGAAAGTCAATAAGGCAGGAAGATGGAAAAAATCCAGAGTTGACGGTGCTAATTTACCATACACCCAAGAGCAAGAGAGGATGATCAAACAGCTTGAGGCCCTCGGGTATATGGACGGCGTCAACAAAGCCCAAGCGAAAAATGGCGTCATTACCCACAAGAAGGGCAAAACATACAAGGGATATAACTTCTTTACGTCGGGACACGCTCCGGCCGCCTATCTGATGAATATGAATGGGAAGATTCTCCACGAATGGAAATATGATTTTTGGAAAGTTTGGCCCAAATACGAGATTTCGAAGAAAAATGCGAAAACAAAATACTTTCGCAAAGCTTATCTCTATAAAAACGGCGACATCTTGGCAATCTTCGAAGGGTGTGGACTGATTAAGTTGGACAAGGATTCAAATCTCATCTGGGCAGTATCAAATCGCGCACACCATGATTTGGAGATATTGCCAAACGGGAACATATACGTCCTAACCCGCAAGGCTGATATGATTCCCCGTATCAACAAGGAGCGCCCGATATCGGAGGATTTTATTACTCTTTTGAATCCCGAAGGTGAGGAGATCAGGAGTCTCTCTGTGCTCGAAGCCCTGGTGGGAACGCCCTGGTGGAAATGGTTCAAGAAATCTCCAAGGCGCGGTGGGGATATTTTTCATACTAACACTTTGAGCGTGTTGGACGGGAGAATTGCGAAAAGGATTCCCGCTTTGAAAAAGGGAAACATCCTGACCTCAATGCGGGTGCTCAACGCGATTGGCGTAGTGGATATGCAAATGGGGAAGTTCGTCTGGGGTTACAAACACGAGTTCAAAGCGCAACATGATCCCCAAATTATTAAAAGCGGCTCAATGTTGCTCTTCGACAATAAGGGACTTGCTCCCTGGTCCAGGGTGCTGGAGTTCGATCCACTGACGAAAAAGATGCTCTGGGACTACACCGGTTCCAAGAAAGCTCCGTTTTATTCTCGTACATGTGGTTTGAGCTATCGGCTGCCCAACGGCAATACGTTGATTGTCGAATCGGACAACGGCAGGGCGTTTGAAGTGACCCAAAGCAAGGAGGTAGTCTGGGAGTATTTAAGCCCCAATCGTGCCGGACCCCAAAAGCAGTTTGTATCAACACTTTTCGATATGAAGAGAATCCGTAAACAGTACACATCGACATGGCTTAAAACCAAACCGCGTAAACGTGTCTCAAAACCAAACGGTGTTCAAAGTACTCCCCAAAACGGCAATTAAAAAAAAAGAGTTTTCGCCTACGCCGCCTACAACAAGAGTCCCAGTCATTAGTCGTTGTGCCACTTTTTTTTCTGGGCTATTTGGGGCCGTTTCAAGACTCTGGTTGCAGCTGTACTGTAAAAACACGTCTGAAATCGTGTTTGGAGCACTCCAGAAGGCATTTCAAATTCTGAAATCGCGTCTGGAGCGCTTCGGAAGGGTATTTCAGAGAGCCGAACCACCGGCGTCGGGCTCGGAGATCTGACCCGGCCTGCTTTTTACCGGCCTTACGCGTTGGGCGAGCCCCAAAATAATCCCAAAATAATGACTCCCACTCTTTAGAAGTCCTGCTTCGGCCCTTCCCTCCTTCGCCGGGGAGGGTGTCGCTTTTCTACCCGAAGCATAGTTTGAAGTATATGGCATGTGTGGTATATTGGTCTGCATGAGCAACTCAAGAAGTTATCCCAAGAAGAGACCATCGAAGAAACTTCCCGAGACAGCACAGCAGGCTCTGT
>JAUVDV010000141.1 GCA_030595125.1 Deltaproteobacteria bacterium | reverse complement strand
TTCATGGTTATTTGTCAAGCTAATTGCGCATTATTACATGGCTACACTTTTCCGCTTAAACTGATATGGCAGCAGTGTTTTCTCGTGTTCTTTCATGGGTTTTCTACGCCAAGAAGGGCTCAGACTTCCGGGAACTTCTGTTTAGTGTTCGCCGCAGCTTTGGCAACCTTGTGAGCCGTCGCAGCCGGCGTGAGGATTGAGATCTTCATCCGTCGCGTCGCGGACTTCCAGCACTTCCACTTCGAAGTGAAGATCCTTGCCCGCGAGAGGATGGTTGAGATCGGCGACGATGGCATCATCCTTGACCTCGGCCACCAGGAAAGTCATCACGCCGTGGGGGGTCTGGGCCGAAAACTGCATACCGGGTTCGATAACCAGATCTTCGGGAAAGTTATTCCTGGGCAACTCCTGGAGCAGTTCCTCTTGTACTTCTCCGTAGCCGTCCACAGCCTTGACATCGACGGTCTTTTTGTCGCCGACTTCAAGTCCATCGAGCGCCTTGTCGAGCCCGGGGATGATCCGATTCATTCCGGATACGAACCCGAGCGGGCGATCCGGGCTTGATTGATCTGCGATTTCACCATCAACGGTCAATTTGTAATCGATGGCGACGTATTTTTTTTCTGAAACCTTCATTGGTTCTTTCTCCAGACGAAATCACATCGAAGACGAGCATCACGCAGGCCTTCTTGTCACGCGACCAGACAGACCCTACGTTTTAGAAGGTCTGTGGTCAATATTTGGTTCCCCCGTGATCGGTGCCAGACACATTTTCTTTCTGCCGGGAATGGCATATCATGTGGGTCATACGCACCAAGTTCGGCCAAATCATTTGAGGCAAGGGGGTTCGATGTTTCTTACATTCGAGGCGCAAAGAGTATTTGTTCTGGGGGCCATATTCGCCAGTTTCTGCGGTTGCGGGGCTGCTCATGAAGAGGTGGAGGAACCGTCTCCCCTACCGGCCAAGGCAAGCAAAGATGTCGACGAGCCCACCTTCCGGGTTTGGTCCTTCGGAGTGCTCGACGCGGCCACCCGCGAGGTACGCTTACCGTACATGATAGGCGACGACGGCGCCAAGCTCGGCGAGCCGTGCTACCAGCAGGCCCGCGGTCTCAAGCCCTGGGAGACGCAGCGCACCGAGGTCCGGACCAAGATCGACGAGCACGCCGCCGGCATCGAGCAGGTGATCCTGGACTGGGCCGCCGAGGTGCTGCTACCCGAGGGGGAAAGCACGAGCGGCTGGCACGCAAGCTACGAACGACCGGCGGTAGTCCACGCCCCAAACGAGAAGGTGCGACTGGCCGGCGACCAGCAGTGCGTGAGCGAGAAGGGGTCACTGCCGGTGGGATCGAAGACTGTCACAACCTTGTTCGGCGCCAAGCGAATTCTCTTGAAGAGCCCGCAACCGCTGAGCAAACAGCTGCTCAAGCGCATGCGCAAGACGGCGAAGAAGGCCAAACTGGGGCTCAAGCCGTTGCGCGCGTATCGTCGGGCGTTGGACGAGGACGGCAAGCCGGAAAGCGGGTCCGACGGCGAGAAGCTCTACATCTCTCCCGATGGTAGGTTGGTGCCGGCCAAGCAGATTCCAAAGGGGGCCAAGCGTCGCGTTTACGAACTGGAGATCAACGCCTGGAAGCCGATCTGGTTCGCCTACGGCGACCTGACGGAGGAGGCGTGGCTCAGGGAGTTCGTAACTGAAAAGTGCGAGGTAAACCTGGTCTACGATGATCCCACTCCACGGGGCGCCGAGTGTGGCGAACCGGGCGGGGTGGGGTTCGGCGTGGCGTTGGTCGAAGGCGGCAAGATGGAAGTCAGGGTCGCGGCGGACGGGTTCACCGCCAGGCGCGTTTCAAAGTTCGACGATGTGGAGATGATCCCGGTCGGGGGCCGCGTGATCGTCTGGGTCAAGCCGAGGAAAATAGATGAGGGCGCCGAGATCAAGATCAACAGCCTGGTGCTCGATCCCGATAGCGCCGCCGACGCGCCTCCCGACTCGTTCCCAAAGGCCAAGTGGCCACCCAAACATTGAGCGGCACGATGCCGCTCGAATGTGTATAATCGCTGGTCATGAAACAGTTCATCATCGGTTTTGTCGTCGCGTCCTTTCTCTGGCTGGGCGCGCTTTATGCACAGTCCGCCGGGCACATCGATTTTTTCGGCGCAGGCGAAAAACCTGACACCGATCTCATAGCCGATGTGGCGGACGCGGGCGTCGGCGGAGAAGACCTGCAGGATGACAAGGGAAAGAAGTCAAAACGAAAAAAGAGGCGCTTCGCAAAAAAAAGAAAATCCCTCAAGAACGCCGCTCATGATATGGGCGAAACCACAGTGGGCGATGACCTGGGATCCACCGGCGATGGAGAACTGGATATGAGCAGTCGCGGTGGCGAGGATCAGCTTTCGTCGGCGCGGATAGATCGGGGGATCGACAGCGTATTCAACGGGATTCAGCGTTGCCTGGTTCTTGTCCCAAGCGACATGCCGGCGTCCGGGAAGGTGGTATTGGGGATGCACATTGCCTCCAACGGGCGCGTGACGAAGGTCAACCTCAAAGGCCCGGGGGCTATTATTCGGGGTGAGTCCGGCGCCTGCATCCGGCGTGTTGTCAAGACCATCGATTATCCCGAGTTCGACGGACCGGACATGATCGCTCATTATCCCATCGTCTTTGATTGATACTTCTCAGCTTCGCCGGTACCCCACGCCCTTGTCCATTGTGACCTCGACCGCTTCTTCTCGTGTCACCAGATGTGCGAGATATGCCAGTGTCTGGGACATGGCGAGCCAGCGCGCAAATACCTTGTTTCGCCCCCCCAGTGCATCTTCGCTGAGATCGAAGGCCTTGCGAGGCTCGTCGCCGAGCGTCCGAGCCACCCTCTCAATCCGCGCTCGATGATGGCGCACCAGCTGATCCGCTCGCAGCGAGATATCGGGCATGGGCTCCCCGTGTCCTCCGAAGCCAACCATGGAACCGATATCGCGCACCCGCTCGAGAGAGCGCACGAACTTGCCGAGGGGATCGGTGCCGTGCACCTCCTCTCTCATGGAGACATGGGTGGCGTCGCCAGGAATGATGTGGTCACCCGTGAAGATCAGATCCTCGTCCCTCTGGATCAGGCAGATGTGCCCCCTGGTATGCCCCGGAGTAAGCATTACTTCCAACTCGATCCCTCCCATATTGACGATCTGCATATCACTCAATGAGTCGTCGGGGACGAACGACTCCTGGAGTTTTCGAAAGAAGGGAAACATTGATGTCACACGGTCGCAGAACTCATCGGGCACGTCGTGGCGGCCGAAAAAGGTTGCTCGTTGCCGGTCCATCTCCGGTCTGGAAAGGAACAGCGCCAGGGATTCGGCATCCGGTTCGGACATCAGTACGCGAGCCCCGAAACCCTGAAGGGTCTTGCCGATACCACAGTGATCGGGATGGTGATGGGTGCAGATCACCTGCTCAATGGACTCGGGATCCACGCCTTCCTTCTTCAACAACCCGAGAAGCTCCTTGCGGCT
Organism: Deltaproteobacteria bacterium; assembly: GCA_030595125.1. Lineage (GTDB taxonomy): Bacteria > Myxococcota_A > Polyangia > JAAYKL01 > JAAYKL01 > JAUVAN01. Next base: position 5,711 of record JAUVDV010000141.1, on the reverse strand, counting down.
GTTGACGTCGTCCATGCCGGTGTCGATCAGACCCAGCCCCTGCGGCCCTTTCACCAGATAAGTGTTCACCGCTCCGAGGGTTGCGGGCATGGGTAACTCGAAAACCCTCAACCAGGATGGTAGCTCTCTCATTTGTGCTCAAAAATTGGAATCACCAGCACCGCGGCGCTGACTCTGTTCTCGTTCATTAACCGGGCCGGACGCGCGTAACCGCAACCGAATGAAGTCACCATGTCCTTGCCCACGCCGGCCTTCACCAGACCCTCTTCGAGCAACTCGGCGCGCGCTTGCGATCTCTTCTTTGCCGCATCGGACGCCTTGCTCCAACGCGCAATCACAAGGAGTCGCACGTCTTTTCGAGTGCCGCACCATTTCGCCAGATCGGACACCAGTTTCTTCGTCCCGCCAGACAGCTTTCCCTTGCCCTGTTTGAACTCCACCCTGACCAGAACTCCAAACTCCTGCCGCCCAACCTTGAAACCGGCTGTCTCCAGATCTTTGCCAAGGGTATCGATGGCCCGTAACGACGACTCCTCGGAAGGATCTCCCCATACCTCCGCCCACAACCTGCGAGTCTCCACCCCGGCGCGCTCCGCGTATTCCTGCTGCCCGGCCAGGTCACCTTCGGCCGATCGTCGGCCCGCCATCTCCAGCGCTCCGAGGATGGGAATGAGCCTTTCCTCGGTCATTTTTCCCGCGTCCACAAGAGAGCTGATCACCCGGTATCCAAGGCGGGCCCGCGCCGTTATCTCCCTTCCGATCTGTGCCCGTGCGCTGTCCAGCGTCTCGCGCTTTCCCTTTTCCAGCCCCGCTTCCCTCAACTCCTCCTGCGCTGCAGCCCTTCGCCTGGCCTCGTCAACGACTCCTTCCAGATGCTCTCTCATCCGTTCTCGCTCCAGTTCCTCCTCGAGCCTTACGATCCCCGCGCTCACCCTTTCCCATTCGAGATCGACCTGACGACGACGTTCCCCTATCTCCTCTATGTTTCGCCGCGCGCTGGCCTCGCGAAGCATTGTCATAGCGAGCTTCGAGTTCAGCATTCCCAGGGTAGCGAACCTGTCGGCCTCCTGAGAATTCCCCCTGGCCAGTGCTTCTCTGGCAAGGCGAAGATATCTCTGCGACTCACTCCAGGATTCCAGGGCAACCGTTTTCGCCCGTTGGGCGTCGTCAGATTCGATGAGCACTTCCAGCTGTGCCAGGGATGCGGGTGGTTGGATCTCGGCGCATGCGCCAAAAATCATGAGCGCGATCGCCACCAAAGCAGCGACGAAATCAGTTTTCAAGAGCATCCTCCCCGCGCGGATACGCCAGGGTCAGGTTCGCGCCCTTGCGCAGCAACAACAGCTGGTCGTATCTGATCTGAACCAGCTTCAGCTTCCGCTCCAGTTCATCGAGTTCTTCCTGTTCGCGCGCGGCCTCTTGCTGTACGGCCCACGCGGACAGAATTGCCCGAATGAGGCTCATCTGCGCAGGTAAACGCTCGGCCAGAATAGCCGCGCGTCGGTGCCTTCCCTCTTGAAGGAGCGTGAAACCACGCTCTATCCAGGTCTTTGCCACCTTGATCTCCCCCGCAACCACGTGGGCATCCTCCCGTTGTTCGATTTTCTCCAGTTGAGCGCTCGCGCGTCGCAAGGCGGCAGCGCTTTCCCTGAGCAGATTTCCTCCCCACGCTACGGACGTGCAGAGGGCCGTCACGCAGATCGCAATCAGCAGCGCGGGGATTGTTTTCTTCATTGATCGTTCAATCCCCAAAGGGGTTAGTTACAATGATCGTTTGCTCCCGCCCGGGTCCCACCGAAACCAGGCAAACCGGACACTCCGCCAATCGGGAAACCTCGTCCAGGTAAGCGCGCGCATTGGCCGGCAGATCGTCGAGGCTCTGGGCCTCAGTTATCGACTCGCTCCATCCGGGCAACGACCGGTAGATCGGCTTGACCCGTTCCAATCCATGAACGGGGATTCCCTTCACCTCGCGCCCATCGATCTCGTATCCGACGCAAACCTGTATCTCGTCGAGACCGGTGAGCACATCCAGCTTGGTTACGGCCAGCCAGGTTGCCCCGGAAATCCTCGCCGCGCGGCGAACCACTACTGCATCGAACCAGCCACAACGCCGCAGACGCCCGGTTGTGGAGCCGAACTCCGCGCCAGACTTCCTCAGGTAATCACCCTTGTCGTCATGAAGCTCGGTGGGGAAAGCGCCTTCCCCTACCCTCGTGGTGTACGCCTTTGCGATGGCCACGATCTCGTCGATGCGAGTGGGCCCGATCCCCGCGCCGGCGCAGGCCGCTCCCGAAACGGTGTTTGAAGAAGTGACAAACGGGTAGGTGCCGTGATCCACGTCGAGCATGGCGCCCTGGGCGCCTTCGAGCAGGATGGACCGGGATTCGTCGACGCTGTCCTGGATAAGCTCCAGCGTATCCGTAACGTACTTCTCCAGTCGTTTCGAAAGGGGTGCAAGTGAGTCCATCACGGCTTTTACTGACGGGATCTCGCCCGCTCGATTTTGGAGCATGGGCTCCCAGTACGAAAGGGTCTCACCGAGTTTCTGTTCGAGGATTTTCAGGTCGTAAAGATCGCCCACGCGAATCCCCCTGCGACCTACCTTGTCTTCATATGTGGGGCCAATTCCCCGAAGCGTGCTTCCCACCGGCACCGAGCCCGATCGCTTCTCCTCGCGAAGCCTGTCCAGAATGAGATGATGTGGCAGGATCACGTGAGCGCGATCGCTGATGGCGAGCTTTGCACCGTCCAGCAACCCGGAATCGTCGAGCTGGTCCAGCTCCCCCACCAGAACCCCGAGATCTATGACCATGCCCTGACCCAACACACAGACCGTGTCGGGGCGCAATATCCCCGAAGGGATCAGGTGAAACACGGTCTTTTTACCCCCCACCACGAGGGTGTGACCAGCGTTGTTTCCACCCTGAAAACGAACCACCAGGTCCGCGTGCTTCGCAAACAGGTCGACGACCTTGCCCTTGCCCTCGTCACCCCACTGTGTTCCAACCACTCCGACGACAGTCATTTTCTCTGGCCTCCAATCCTAATCGAAACCTCGCGTTGGTAACACTCCATCCGCCCCGACGTCAACGGTATAGCCTCTCCCCTTTTTCGCACCCTTCCCTTTCCATCTGGCCCGCGTTGCGCTACAGGAACCACGTGGAAAACGATGTCAAAACAAGGTGCGGATATGCAACAGTGATCGGTCGCCCCAACGTGGGCAAGTCGACACTCCTGAACCATATCCTGGGCAGGAAGCTGTCCATTGTTACGTCCAAGCCCCAGACCACACGAAACCGGGTGCTGGCCGTGCACAATGTCGGGGATTCCCAGGTGATCTTCCTGGACACTCCAGGGCTTCACCGTCCAGAGGGCTCTCTGGGACGTTACATGATGGAGGCGGCCCAGGGCGCAATATCCGAGGCGGACGTCTGCGTATGGATCATAGACGCGAACCATCCCAAACGCTCCGCCGGCCTGCTCCGACAGGAACTGGCCGTCGCCAAAAGCCTCGAAGACCTGAAGGTCCCTATAATCGCGCTCATCAACAAGGTGGACCTGGTCAAGAACAAGGGCCTGCTCCTTCCGATCATGGAGGAGACCTCGGCCATCGATGGAATAGAAGAGGTCATACCAATTTGTGCGCTGCGGGGTGACGGGGTGGATCGCTTCATGGTCGCCCTCCTCGAGCGCATCCCGTTCTCTCCCAAATTGTTCCCGGACGACATGCTGTCCGACAAGGCCGATCGTTTCTTCGTTTCCGAGCTGGTGCGCGAAGCCCTAATCGACCTCACCCGGCAGGAGATCCCCTACCGAACGGCTGTTGTCATAGACAAATTCGTGGAGGAGTCCCGGCGCTGCGTGATCCACGGCACTATTCACGTGGAGAAGAAGAGCCAGAAGGGCATCATCATAGGCAAGGGAGGCACCATGATCCGGGACATCGGCATCAGGGCCCGGGCTCAGGCGGAGAAGTTGCTCGGCTGCCCGGTGGATCTCAGATTGCACGTGAATGTAACCCCCGACTGGACGAAGGACGCACGAGGCCTGAAGGAGATGGGGTACGAATGAAGCGCAGGGGCAGAAGGAACCACGTCCCTCACCACCCGTCGCGGCTTGGCGAACTACCCCTCGTTGCAGTGCTCGGGCGACCCAACGTTGGCAAGTCCACCTTGTTCAACCGCCTGGTAGGACGCGCCGTGTCCATCGTGGAGGACCGACCCGGCGTGACGCGAGATCGACTCTACGCCGACGCCGACATCGATGACAAGAGATGCACCCTCGTAGATATGGGCGGTTGGGAAATCTCGCCGGACGGCGAAGTGGAAGAAGGGATCAACAAGCAGTGCCGCATAGCCCTCGAACAATCGGATCTCATTCTGTTTGTCGTCGATGGGCGCACGACCCCCACCAACGGAGATCACGAGACCGTGGACATTCTGCGGCGTTCGCAAACGCCGAGCATCATGGTCATCAACAAGATAGACGGCGCGAATCACGAATCGGGCGCGGGAGATTGCTTCAGCCTTGGAATCGATACATTTGTCATGGTCAGCGCTCTCCACGGCAGGGGATTCGGAACTCTTGAGGATCTCATCTACGAAAGACTGCCCGAAAAGGACGACCCACAAATAGACGACGAGAATGACACCGATTTCGCAGAGACGAAGGACGGGGAAGACGACAAGTACGCTCTTCGGGTAGCCATCGTGGGGCGCCCCAACGCGGGAAAATCCTCGCTGATCAACAAGCTGCTCGAAGAGGATCGTCTCCTCACCCTGGACAAGCCCGGCACGACCAGGGACGCGGTGGATTCATTGCTGGAATTGAACGGCAAGTCGTACGTGCTTATAGACACCGCCGGGATTCGCAGAAAGAGCAAGGTGCCCGCCGACAGTCCGGAGCGGATGGCTGTGGCGTCCGCAGTGAAGGCGATGGAGCGATGTCGGGTCGCGGTGCTCATGCTGGATGCCACGCAAGGTGTGGCGGAGCAGGACGCCAAGGTGCTGGGGCTTGCCGTTGACAGAAACCGCGCGATCGTTCTTGCGCTGAACAAGTGGGATCTTATCAAGGGCTCACGCGATGCCCGCAAGAAGCTAGAGGAAGACACCCGCGACGTGCTCGCCTTCGCGCCGTGGACCAGGATAGTCAACATCTCCGCGCTGACCGGCACGGGGCTCAAGGCCCTCTTCAGAGCAATCGACGACGCTCACAATGAGTTCTGCAAGCGTGTGTCCACATCCGACATCAACCGACTGTTCGAGGACATCGTCGAGCATCACCCCCCTCCCCTGCGGAAGGGTCGCCCGGTCAAGCTCTACTACGCTACCCAGGTCAGCGTGAGGCCTCCGACATTCGTGGTGCAATGCAGCTACCCCGAAGCGCTCCATTTCTCCTACCAGCGGTACGTCCAGAACCGCATCCGCGAAACCTTCGGATTCGAAGGAACCCCCGTACGGGTCCTCTTCCGCAAACGCAAGAGACGAGGAACGGGACCACCGTCATGACGCTTGACAATTGACGTTTGTTTATCGTTCATCCGCCATAGCACCCGTCCAGATGAACATGGTAGAGTAGGCTCGGGACGTTCCCGTCCCGAGCCCCTCGCCAGATCCGTACTTGGAGATTTCCACCATACGGCTCCTCCGCTGACATGACTCACTGGGCTGGCCCCCAGAACACCTTTTGGGACTGGGGGACCGGGAGAG
>JAUVDV010000100.1 GCA_030595125.1 Deltaproteobacteria bacterium | reverse complement strand
AGTGCTCACCGGCGCGAACTTTCAGGGAACGCCCATCAGCCTGCCACTGGACAGCCTTGGCGCCGCCGTGACAATGGTCTGCGTCATGTCGGAGCGCCGTCTGAACCGCCTCACGAATCCGGCGCTCAGCGTGGGGCTCCCCTCGTTCCTGACAAGGGGCGCGGGTATGTTCTCCGGCTTGATGCTCAGCCAGTACACGGCCGATATGCAGATTGTCGAGCAGCGCATCCTGTCCGCCCCGGCGTTCATCCAGTCCATCCCTGCGGCTGCGGATCAGGAGGACTTCGTTTCCATGGGCATGAACACCGCCCTCAAGACACGGCAGATCCTGGATCTGGCAAGCGGCATTCTCGGCATCGAGTTCATTGCGGCGACGCAGGCCCTGGATTTCCGCGACTACACTCCGGGAAAGGGCACCCTCGCCGCGAAGGGCGTCGTACGCAAGCATGTGGAGTTCCTCGACGTGGACAGGCCCCTCTACCCGGACCACAACGCAATGAAGGCGGTGGTGGCGAGCCTGGAGATCCTCGAGGCTGTGGAGGCGGAGGTCGGCGAACTGGACACGTACTGAGAAAATGGTGACCGGAGCGCCGACAAAAAGGTTCATCGATCAGATTGCCTGATGATCTGCAATTTGATAGCCTCGCCTCCCCTGGCGTTGAGTTCCGGAAGATAGATACAGACACCGACATCATGCACACTCTCGGACACTACTTGTACAAAGCGCGCAAGGCCGTAGCGGCATTGTTCGTTTCGAGCATCTTCCCCTATCGCCAGTCTCGCACGACCGATCAAAGCTGGGAGCGCGACTACTCGACCGGCCACTGGGACTACTTGCACACGCTCCAGCAGGCAGCGCGGTATCAAGTGATCGCCGGCTACTGTCAGCACTTCGCACCCGGCGGCTCGATCCTCGATGTGGGCTGTGGGGATGGACACCTCCAGGAACTCCTCGCGTCGGCGGGGTACTCCCGCTACCTGGGCGTCGATCTCTCCACCGAGGCGATCCAGCGCGCCGAATCACGATGTGACGACCGGACCGAATTCCGGCAGATCGCTGTTGACGACTTCGAGACCGAGGAGCGTTTCGACGTGATTGTTTTCAACGAGATCCTGTACTACCTCGAGGCGCCGATGGAGGTGCTCGAACGTTTCGGGGCGTTTCTCACTCCGGAGGGGATCTTCGTCGCCTCGATTCACAGCGCTCGGTCCTGGAACCGACGCCTGTGGAAAATGATCGCCGGCCGCTACCGGGCTCTTGACGAGGTGGAGGTGAGTCACGGATCGGGTAAGTTCTGGATAATCAAGGTGCTTACACCAAAGGAGAGATCCCATGAGTCGTAAATCAAGCCCCGAACCCTCTGGCCCGCAGAACACCGACCGGGCGTCGGCGTTAGATCGGGTCCTCACCCAATATGCGGGCCAGCTCGCCGAGGATCGCAACCGACTCCCGGGCTTCGTCATCATCGGCGCGATGAAGTGCGGGACCACGAGCATGCGGCACATCCTCGCTCAGCACCCGGACATCTATCTACCCCAGGGCGACATCTCGTTTTTCGATATCGATGACATCGGGCAGCACAGCGACTTCTTCATTCCCTTGCGCCAGGGGTGGACATTCCACGACTTTGAAAAGGATTTCCACGCTTATTACAATTGGTACAAGGGGTTCTTCGAACAGGCTCGGAGCGGACAGCTGATCGGCGACAACTCGACCACCTATATTGCTTCGAAGCGTGCGCCGGAGCGCATCGCCAGGCTCCTTCCGGACGTCAAGATTGTCGCGATGCTGCGCAATCCGGTGAACCGGGCTTACTCCCATTACTGGCACAACCTGTTCGCCGGACGGGTCACGCGGACCTTCGAGGAGACTCTGCGTCGTCAGCCCGGCACCTACTTCTCGCGCGGTTTCTACAGGGAACAACTTGCGCGTTATCTGGAGTTCGTGCCCAGAAAGCAACTCAAGGTGATCGTGCTCGAGGAGTTCGTTCGCAATCAGCAAAAGGTGATCGACGATCTGACCTCGTTCCTGGGGTTGAGTTCGCCGATTGACCTCGCGGGCATCGACACTCACCGCAACCCGGCGCCGGTTCCGCTCAGCGCGGGGGGCCGCCGGCTCCTCAACAGGCTCTTCGGCACGCTGATCGCCGATCGCACGATGAGGAGCCTGCCTAACATGCCCGGGTTCGACCCGAAGGCGCGTCGTACCGAAAGCCAACAGCACCCCGAGCTTGCCAGGTGGGTGCGCCGCTACCGTGAATTCCGTGGTCGGGGCAAGCTGCCGCCGATGAACCCCGAGACGCGCCTGTTCCTGGAGAAGATCTACCGTCGCAAGAACGCCGGATTGTCGGAGCTGATCGGGCGCGATATTTCCGAGTTCTGGCCCTACATGACCGACTAGGTTAGTTCTGTATTACAAGTTCTCGCAGAGCCTGCTCCAGTCGCCGGCAGGCTTTTCCGTCATAGTCGATCATATGTTTTTTGATAAAAGCGCGGGTTCTATCCTGGCAACAATCCGGTCTGGCAACAGCGACGTCTATGGCTGCCTCGAGCTCGTCAAACGAAGAAACCTGAAGCCCGCCGTTCTCCTCGGGATTGAGCTTCCAGATGTAATCCTTGTCGTCGGTCCTGACGGTGCGAATCTTGCCATGCTTCCACACTCTATACAGGTGAAGCTCGCGACTCGGGTCAATCGGATAGATGTGTATGGAGGGACGCCCGGTAGCGTATTGATAGAGCAGGATACCACTGTAGTTGCTGATCATGACGTCGGATACAAGGATATCGAGGAGGTTGTCGCAGCTCATGTCCTTGAACTTGATCATCGCGGAGGGGAACCTCTCGACCAACGCCTCGAGTCCGTCGATGTACTTGGCATCGAAGCGCTTGCGATCGTGCATTCTGAGTATTGCCGCGCAGCCTATCGCCTCCAGTTTTTCGAGCAATCTCGTGAACAAGGCGATATCGTCCCCCCAGTGGGCCAGAGCGCGGCCGAAATGCCAGGTCAGCGCTATCAGGACTATCTTGCGCCCCGAGAATTCGGCTGGATAGTAGTCCAGTAGCGAATCCCTGGAAAACGGAGCAGCGACAATATCGTCGGTGAACGGCGACCCGAGGGTCAGGAGATTCTCGGCCGCCACATGTGAGACGTTCTTGCGGTGCTCGAAATCGCTCGGCCCCATACAGTTCCAGCGGTAATACGGATTGGGTTTATCGCCGGGATGCCCGGTCAGGGACTTGATGAGCTTGAAGACATGCTTCAGCTCCTTTTTGTCCTGGGGCCCCTTCCAGCCCCATGAGTGCCAGATATTGAACAGATAGGGAGAGATCTTCTTTGGTGGGGGGTGGTTATCGATGATGGTTACGTGGGGAGCGAACGACTTGAGCGTTTTAATAGTCTTCTTGTCCGACTTATCGAGGATCCGACATTCGACAGGCATAAGCTGCCAGATAGGCTCGCTCTTGTACTTCTCGATATTGTCCATGGCCAGAATGACCTCGTAGTCGTCGTGGGCGCACAGATATCTCGTAAACGTGAATATGTCGGCCTGAAAGGTTGTCGCCCAGATACATACTCGGACTCTATCGCCCATGATCCTCCCAGATCCTTTTACGCAACCGGGAAAAGCTATCCCATAATCGTTACGTTCGTCAATCGCGTCATGACCAGACGAAACATTGTAATTTACAGTGGAAAATCCGGCATTTATTCTTGCGTGAGCCCTTGGGGTCGTGTTGTAAGAGATTCAGTTCGCGTGAACTCGAATACGGAATAATTACTTTAAAGAAACCACCATGAAGGCAATCATTCTAGCGGCCGGAAGAGGAGTCAGACTCGGCCGGCACACCGAACTGTTACCCAAGCCATTTGTCCCGATGAACGGACGCCCCATTATCATCAACGCGCTCGACAGGCTGAATGACCTCGAGTTCTCCGAGGTGATAATCGCCGTGGGATATCGCAAGGCGGCTTTCTATCATCAGATCGGCGACTCCTACAAAAACCTGAAGATAAGCTACGTGGTGAACGATATATGGGAGACCACGAACAACAGCTACACACTTCATCTGTGCCGGGACACGGTTGGCGAGGATGGAACGGTCTTCATCATCGAGGCGGACATCTTCTTTAACAGCAAGTTTTTCGAACGGGACGTGGTGGAAGACGACGTCAATAGATGGTTCTGTCAGGATATGCAGTTCACCGGATCGCAGGTTTTTCTCGGTTCAAACGGAAACATAGAGCGTGTGGAAATAGTTCGAGATGACGATGCGCTGCGTCAACTGAAATCCGAGCGCCGCGTTTTCAAGTCCGCCGGGGTAGTCAAGCTCACGAAAAACTACATGGGCTATATGTTCGACGAACTGGCGAAGTTTGTATCCGATGAAGAGAACAAAAAATACTACTACGACGTCTTCTTCAACACGGTAATTGACCGTCTTGAGATCAAGCCTCACCGGGTTCCCGAAAACACATGGTACGAGATAGACGACGAGGACGATCTGATCGCGGCCGAACGCATAATCGAACTTCCGTAATACGTATTTGAGCCAGAACGAGCTAATCGAGACACGTCTTGATCGCGGCAGCGGCGTAGATGTGGTTGCCGTCGAAGACTTTCAGTCCATCGATATTTCGCAGAGTCTCCTGAATGGATAGCTCCGAGCATCCGAGCAGAACAGAGTCGATGGCCTGTGTCTCTCGATGGTCTGCGATCTTTTTCTTCAGCTTCTGGGCGAGATCCAGGGAGAGGGAGGAATCGTTGAGCTTCACCGCCTCGATGATGTCGTAAACTATACCGTTGCCCTCTTCGTCGAGGTAACTGGTCTCCATATGCTTGTCGTACGTTTTTCGAACGACCGTGATGTAGCCTCCGAGAACCAGCGTTTTCTTTAGACCTTCCATCCGCAAAGTCGCGGCGACGGCTTCTAGCATATTGATCCACGGAATCTCGATATGACTTTCGACCTCTGGATAAAAGTAGTGAGCCGAATTGCACGGCAGGACCACGAGATCGGCGCCGAAAGCGGCCAGTCTGCCGATGCTCTTGATGATGCCGGGCACAGGACTTGCTTCGTTGTACATGATCGCGCGGGTTCTGCTGGGTATCTCGACGTTGTTGTCAATAACCGTGTGAATGTGGTCCCAGTCCTTTTTTGCGGGCGTGAGATCAAGAACCTTCTTTGCGAAATCGAGGGCCGCGTATGGCCCCATGCCGCCGAGTATTCCGAGGAGTTTCTTTGTCATGACACGGCCCTTTCACTCCATGACAGGATTTGAATATCGGAGGGTATCACAAGATGCTTGTGGTTGGAGAGTTGTCTCGATGGTATCGAGAGGTTCTTGCTTCGCCTCTAACCCTGGCCCTTGCGATCGCTCCAGAACTTGAGCGCAGCTTTGTCCTGCGAGCTGACGCCGAGCAAGATCAGCACGCCGGCAAAGACAACCACCCCCAACAGAGCGCCGCCGAGGCGGATCGATAGAGCGCCGCCGAAATCAACGACGAGACCGAGACCCACGACCGCAGTCACTGCCGGCAAGATCGCGAGATAGGGCTTGTAGATCCGTCGCGGAATCAAATGGGCGCCTTCGAGGTATTGAGCTTCTATCATCTGCAGTAAGGAAATGCCGGCGGAAGCGATTGCCGTCGCCCCGGCCGCCCCCAGCATACCGTAGCGGGGGATCAAGATCAGGTTCAGTACGCAGTTGGCGCCGCCGACGAACAGGGAGTTGAATAAATTCCAGGTCGAGTGCCCGGTCATCACCACGATGTTGCCCGCGAGCCCTGTCCCACAGCTGAGCAGCGGCGCTACAAGCAGCAACAGCATGAAGGTGGTATCGCCCTCGAAGGTGCTGTCGAATAGCAGGAGTAGATCTTGCCTTAACAGCGCAACGATCAGGGCCAGTGGCAAACCGATGGTAATGATCCACCGCGTTACCGTCGAGTAGGATTCGCTCAGTCCGGCCCGGTCTTTCCGTTCGTGGAAACGGGCGATCACAGGTGTGAACGAGCCAGAGAAAGCGAGCTTCACCTGGCGGATGTTTCGGATGATCTCAGCGCCCATCCCGTAGAACAGGATCTTCTCCGGGGCGAAGCTGAACAAGCCGAGCATCAAGACGTCGAGGTTGGTGATGAAGGTGTTGAATGTCATGTTCAGGTTCTGCGGAATCGCGAACTTGAGCATGTCGACGAACGGGGAAAACCGCCGCAGGTGGTCGAACAGGCGACGGTACGAGAAGTACCTGCCGAAAACCACCAACGAGACCAACGTCATGACCGCCTGGGCAAGGATGTAAGCCCAGAGCAACCCGTCGAGCCCGAATCCCAGAAAATAGAAAGTGGTAGAAAATCCGATCAGCAACGCCGGCCGCAGGAACCCCTGGATGATCGCGTCCCACTTCATCATCATCCGCGCTCGGGTTGCGGCGATGATCATCAGCGGAATTACGACCAGAGGCAGCGAGCCGGCTAGCAACTGTACGGAATCGAGCAGATGGTCCTGATTGTAGCTGGCCGGAAGCAGTTGGAGACCACCCAGCCGCGAAATCAGGATCAGGATTCCGGAAATAACGAGAGAGAAGACGAATCCGTTCGCCAGTGTCCGGTAGACGAGGTCGCTCTTTTGTGAGTCGTCGACGTGGCGAGAGACGTACATCAACGTGCCGGTGTTGAAACCCGAGACTGTCAGAGAGACAGCCACCTCGATGATCCTGAAGGCGAGGAAGTACACGCCGACGAGCGCCGGACCGTAGAGCCTTGTTGCTACGATGAAGAAAACCGGTATCAGCGCTTTTCCGAGGGTTCCCAGTACGTTTACGAACGCGCCTGTTGCAATCGCTCGGTCGTGCTTGTTGACCGATGGTGGCTGGTTGTCACCGCTCATCGCGTTCGGGAGGCCAGCCGTTGTTTGAGGAATTCGAGGATAACGCGACCACGGTCGGCCCATGTGCGAAAGCGATCGTCGTTCATACCTGCGGCACTCAATCGCGCGCGGAGTTGAGCGTCGTCGAGTAACTCGCGCAACCTGGAGGTGGCCTGCTCCGGGTCGTCGATCGGGTACAGGACCGAGTTCTCATCGTGCTTCAGAACCTCCCGCAGGTAGGGGAGGTCTGGAGAGAAGATTGGGATCCCGGTGGCGGCGTAGAGCATGATCTTCATCGGGATCCCGGGCAGCACATTGTACAAGCTCAAAGACAAACCCGACCCCGAGGAGACCAGATCGGCGTTGCGCGGCACAACCGCCAGCACGTCCGCAACGTAGAGGTACTGTCTGACATTGGCCGGCGGCTGGTTGAGGACGAATCGGATGTTGTCCAGGTGTCGTGACCCCGCTCGCTCGCGCCAGTAGGCATGTTGGGACTCGTAGCCGCCGACAAAGAGGAACGTCACGTCGGGCAAGCGTTCAGCGATGTCAAACAATTGATCGATGCGCACGTAGGGGTCGATGTTTCCAAGGTGGAGGACCACCGGACCGTTGATGTCCAGGCCGCATTGAGCGCGCGCTGCGGCTCGATCCAGACGAGGCTCGACCTCTGTTTCCAGGTATCCGCTGTACGCCACCAGGATCGCCGCTCGCTCGAAGCCAAGCGTTTCGAGGCTGTTCGCCGACCGTTCGGAATGCGCGATCACCCCGAGAGCTCTGTTGAGGGCCAATCGGCGCGTCAGCGGGGGAAGCCAGGAGGACTCCTCCGCGAAGCGGCGATAGGTCTCGAAAACCCAGGGTTTACCGGCAAGCTGTGCGAACATCAGGGGCAGGACGTTGCGCGAATAGACGACATCTGCGCGCTTGATCAACGATAGCCATGGCGCCAGCAGGCCATGAGTCAACTTCTCGGGTCTCAAGGCGCGTGTGATCGGCGCCACGGAGGGAACGCGGATCAGGTTGAAGCTGGGTGGAACGCCATAGTGGGCGCTCAACTCGTCACGGGGCAATCCGCCCTTGTACATCCAGGGCACGACGAGGTCCACTTCGGCCCCGGCGGCGCCCAGCGCGGATGCAGTCCGTACAACATTGATGGTGTCTGCCGACTTGTGCGGGTAGTGTTCGTCATTGATCATGCAGATGCGAATATTCACGGCGCGTCATCTCCTGTTGCGAACAGTTCAGATAGAGTTACCATTGCGAACTTTCGTCGTTGACAGTCGTCGAGCACGGTCGGCAGCGCCGCGACCGTTGCGTCCCGTGTGCGAGCATGGGCTGACGAGACGCCGACGCCGTCGTGCAGCAGTACAATTGCTCCGGGGAACAGCCAGCGCTGGACACGGGTCACTACCCGATCGGCGTCTCGCCGAGAGTCCATCGAAGAGAAGCTCCAGTGGACCGTGCGCAGGTCGAACTCTGCCTCAATGTGGTCCGGGTGTTGTTTGCCCAAATATGCGAAGGGGAAGCGGATGAACGCAGGTCGCCGTGCGGTCACCCGCTCGATGATTTCGATCGAGTCGATCAGCTCTTTGCGGAACCGCGCGCTGTCGTCGGCGATCGCCCGATCGTGCGTGAAGAGGTGAACAGCCGGCTCGTGCCCCTGCGCCACGACATCCCGGGCGATCTCGGCGTGACGCTCCACATGGTCGCCGCTCATGAAGAACGTGGCGCGAGCACCGACCGCATCCAGCGCCCGGAGGATCTCCGGAGTCCACTGGCTGCTGGGGCCGTCGTCGAAGGTGAGAGCGATGGCCGGCCGATCCGGCCCGCAGACGATCGCACGTCGATACCACCGCGACAAAGCCTCAAGATAGGCCGGGCGCAGTAGAGACGCGACACTTTGACATAGATTTGAACCGAGCATTGATTTTAACAAGAGTCGACCAATTTCGCTTTTGCTGACGCGAGGTTATCCTCACAAAACCGGATCCTAAACCAAGCGGTCAAGCCTGATCAAGCTGAGAATAGCAGTTTTGGGGTAACGATTGAGCGGAAATCCGGTGACGAGAACGGCTGTATACGGCAGTGTGATAGTCAGCGATTTCTGGCTCCTTATATGCTTTGCACAGCCATAGCGGGATGTGTTAGTGACGGTGGATGATGCCTCAACTTTCAGACAGACGACACGTGGCGTTGCTTCGCAACATTTTCCTCCCGTACTCCGAGGCGTTCATCCACGAGGAGATCAGACATCACGTGCGCTACGATGTCACCGTGCTGGCCCGCCAGCACATCAACCCTGATCTCTTCCCGGTCCAGAGCGTCGTCTCCATCGAGCAACTCCCCGATCGCCGGCGTCGCCTCGCCTCCCTGTGGTACTCGATCACCACCAGATCGGGGCACTTTGATCGAGCATTGAGCAAGGGTAGCTTCGATCTGATACATGCACACTTCGGCCACAACGGTGTTTACGCTTCCGGCTTCGCGGTTCGGCATCGGTTACCGCTGGTCGTTTCGCTCCACGGCCGCGACGTAACTGTTTTGATCGGTCGAGACAAATATTCCCCCGCCTGGTGGTATTATTCCCTTCGTTATCGGCGCATGTTCGAACAGGCGAGCGCGTTCCTCGCCGCTTCCACAGAGCTTCGAGACTTGATCATCGACCTGGGTTGCCCCAGTAGCAAGGTGTTCGTGCAACGGTTGGGGGTAGACCTCGAATCCTTTTCACCTCCTTCCTCCGAAGTGCTCCCCGAACCCGGCCTGGTGGTGATGGTTGGGCGCTTCGTGGAGAAGAAGGGGCACGAGTACGGTATTCGCGCTGCAGCCATGGCTCACGAGGCGGGTCTACCGCTCCGGTTGGTGATCGTCGGTGACGGGCCACTTGAACGAAAATATCGACAACTGATCGACTCGCTGGGGCTCACCGATTCGGTCGAGATCCCCGGGCCGCTGCCCCACACAGAAGTGCGGTCGTTGCTCCAGCGCGCTGCGGTGATGTTGGCTCCCAGTGTCGTCGCCCGGAACCTCGACCGGGAATCCGGACTGATCGTGGCCAAGGAAGCCTGCGCCTGTGGGGTCCCTGTCATCGGCACCCGCCACGGTGGAATTCCCGACATCATTGACGACGGTGAGACAGGCTATCTTGTTGACGAGCGTGACCATCATACACTCGGTGAGAGACTGGTTTCTCTGCTCGGAGACGATTCGCTTCGACAGCAGATGGGGGCCGCCGCACGAGTCAAGATGGAGCGAGAGTACGACATTCACGAGCGCGTCGCGGCCCTTGAAGACATCTATGACGCTGTGGTGGACGACGCCCTCTGAGACAGACCAGGGTCAAGCCTGAGCGAAGTAACAGATTTGCGGTGCGTCGAAAGTAAGCTCTATTCGTTTTTCAGGGTTGTCGATAACGGTGAATTGGGTGATACACTTCGTTACCTGGTCTTCGGATGAGCACGTGCTGGTAGATATGGGCGTCGCTAACTGCTGGAATTGTACGAATGACGAGAACACAACAGATTGAGCATCCTCGATTGGTGGCGATCGAGACTACCAACCGCTGCAACGCCAGTTGCTGGTTTTGCCCCAATAACGCCATGCAACGCGAAAAGCAGACGATGTCCGACGACCTGTTCGAGAAGATCATTGATGACTGCACGAAGTTCCCACTGGATAAGATCGAGCCCTTCCTTAACGGCGAACCGCTGATGGACCCCAAGCTGATCGAACGTCTGCAGCTGATCCGGCGCAAACTACCAAACACCAAGCTCTGCCTGTACACCAACGGCACGATCCTGACCCCCAAGAAGATCGACGCGCTCGTTGGGCTCGGCATCGATCGTTTGTATGTCAGCCTCAATACGCTGGACCCCGAACGCTACGAGAGCGTGATGGGCCTCAAGCTCGAGCGCACGCTAAAAAACTTGGATTATCTGACGCACCCCACGCGAAGAGCGCTCGTCGCGAAACTGATCACAATTCGCATGACCCGCACTCCCGACATATCGCACCAGGAGCAAAAGGAGTTCGTGCGGTTTTGCCGCAAGCGCGGCGTCAGACCATTCATAGTGGGGCCGTTCAACTACAAGGGAGATATCCCCAGTGCGCTCCCGGTCCCCAATTTTCCCTGTGAGCACATCACCCGCGTCGACATTCTCTCAAACGGTCGGGTTGCGCTGTGTTGCATGGACCAGGAGGGCCAGTACTCCTGGGGCGACATTCGCCAGAATTCTGTCCTCGAGGTGTACAACTCGGAAGAAGCACTCAGATATAGAAACGCACTACGCGGCGGTCGCCGGCGCTACACCGAGCCCTGCAACGCCTGCAATCTGTTCTGGCCCAGCCTGGATCACATGCCCTTGTTCAAGACTATTAAATTCACCACCGAGTATCTGGCCTACCTGATCAAGCATCGCCCACAGGGAGTTCGCCGACCTGACCGATCTCAGTGACAGCCCACCGGTCCGCTTCGGCTCAGGCCTCTTTCTTGCCGTTGAACGTCTCTCCGAGTGCCAGTAACAGATTGAGGGTCAGCAGTGCTCCGGCCAGACAGGCGACGATTCCGATCACCGCCAGAATACCGATCGAGCGCAGCCCATCGTGGGAGACGAAGGTCATACCAATGAAGCCGACGCCAGTGGTGGCCGAAGCGATGACGACCGCCGCGCCGGTCGTGCGCATTGTGTGCTTGAGCGACCCGGATCCGTGCTCCCGGTAGGCGTGGTAGAGGTGGATCGAAGCGTCGACGCCGATTCCCAGAAGCGTGGGAAGCACGAGCATGTTGTAGAGTCCGATACGGATCCCCATCAGCGCCATTATTCCCCCGGTCCAGCACAGCCCGACCAGCAGTGGAGTGAAGACTAACAGCGCCCGGCGCAACGAGCGCAGGTCGACGAAAATCAGTAACAGGACCACAACGGTTGCGACGCAGGTCATCAGAATCCCGTCCCGCTGGACCGCACGCACGACCTCGACCAGAATGAAACCCGACGCTGCAGGCCGTACCTTTCCATTGCCCGGCACGTCGATTTCTCCGTACTGTTCGTAAAACTGCTCCATCTCCCTGACATCCCACTCATTGACCCGGGGATATATGTAAACCATGCGCCCCAGTGTGCCGTCCTTCTCGCGGAACTTGCCCTGGACCCACTCCGGGAGGTCGGTGACGGTGATCGGGGACGACTTGGTCCAGGCGTGGATCTCCTGGAGTCGGTCGCGGGTGGCCTGTTTCAGTTTTTTCAATTTCAGCGCTTCATCGACGTAGCCTCGCAGCTCATCGAGCAACACGCGCTTCTCGTCCTGATCGTCGGGCACGAATGAGAACACCGAGAATGCCCGCTTGACCAGGTTCTTCTTTTCGGTGTCGGCTTCGATGATCTCCTCGAGGTGCCTGGTGAGGGAGCGCGCGTCTTTGGGGTCGTGCATCACTACCACCACCGGCGAGGAGCCCTGTCCCAGAGTCTTGCCGTACTTTATCTTGGCCGAGATGTTCTTGCCGCGCAGGTTCTTGAAATTGTACTCGAACTCGATCTGTGTGATGCCGGCCACGCTCAGCGCAACCAGCACTCCGATCACCCCTAACGGTAGTAGCAGCTTCCAGCGGGCGACGCGGATCGTTCGGGTAGCGATCGCGGCATCGGCTGCGCGCTTGCGCCAGGGCTTGGGAACCGATACCCGCTCCATGAGCACCGCCATCGCCGGCAGCAACAACAGGTAGGTAGCAAGACACAGGACGATGCCCATTGTGGCGATGATACCGAATTCGGAGAAGCCCTTGAATTGGGCCAGGATCAGCACCGCCAGTGCTCCCATGGTGGTGAGCCCGGCCGTGACGATCGCCTTGCCCGTTTGCAGGAGGACCAGGGTCAGGGAGTCCTTCAGGCTCTTGCCCCGCGCCCGTTCGTCGAGATAGCGCACGGACAGGTGGACGCCGAAGTCGATCCCGAGCCCCAGCAGCACGGCGAAGATCAGCGCCGTGGTCATGTTAAGGCGACCCAGTGTCAGGGCGGTGGCGGCCACGGTCCAGGTCACGCCCACCAGCAAGGGCACAAAGATCAGCGCTACCGTCCGCACCCTTCGGAAGTAGCCGACGATGATCACGAAGATCAACCCCACTGCCAGCCCCAGCGAGGAGAAGATATCCCCCACGATGGAGCTGTATTCCCGATACCGGTTGCGGTAGGGGCCTGCGACCTCCACCTGCATCTTGGGGTTGCGATTCGGTCCCACTTCGGCGATCAACCTCTTGGCCTTCTCCACCAACGCGATGCCGAAGTCCATGTCCATAGCCGGTTTGTTGGGCCGGGCGATGACCGACATGATCTTGCCATCTGGTGTCGCCAGCCGGTCGCCGATGTCTATCTTGTTCTGGGATCGCTCGGATTCGTTCCTGAGCACGCCCTTGGCGCCGTGGCTTTCGAGGCGTTCGCGGTAGCTATCCATGACATCGGTAAACGCGATGTCCGGGGGTTGCTCGTCGTCGAGCGCGATATAGAACGGGTTGGCTATCTTCTTCTCGTAATCGACTCGCTCCTTTGCCCGGCGGACCACCTTTTTGAGATCATCCACATCGAGGAACATCAGGCGTCGGTCACGAAAATAGCTCTTATCCTCGTTGGTGGTGACCCAGTCGATCTCGGGCCACTTTTCGAGGCGCGTTGCGATCTCGTCGGCAAAGGCCATGTTGTCGGCCGGGACCGGTGAATCGATGGCGATGATCAGATAGTCGGTGGAGCCCACCAGCTTTGAGGTTCGTCGCGACTCGATCACGCAGGGCAGGTCGTCTGGCAAGAGAGAGGTGAAGCTGGTGTCCAGCTTGAGCGGGTGGAACACGATCAGCCAGGTCGCCGCCACCGCAGTGATCAGGGCTATCGACAACACGATCGCCCAGGGGTGTGCGATGACCACGGTCAAATATTTCCTGAGCAATTTGTTCATTTGCGACTTTCCGATTGATGCTGTATCAAGTAATGCGAATTGACAAGAATTATACTAGGAATATCAGCCTTTTACCATGACAGCGCGGCTGCTCTTGTAATCGACGGCGAAATCGTCGCTGCGGCTCAGGAGGAGCGCTTCTCCCGCATCAAGCACGATCACGCTTTTCCCAAGCAGGCGATCGATTATTGCCTGTCCCAGGCGGGTCTTTCGCCGGAAGAACTGGACGCCGTTGTCTTCTACGAGAAGCCGCTCGTCAAGTTCGAGCGCATTCTCGAGACATACCTGGCCTACGCGCCGCTTGGGTTGCGTTCGTTCATCCGGGCAATACCCATGTGGTTGCGTCAGAAGCTCTTCATCCCCAAGGAGATCGACGGCGGGCTCGACAACACATACGAGGGGCCGATCTACTTCACCACACACCATCAGTCGCATGCGGCGAGCGCGTTCTTTCCGTCGCCGTTCGAGGAAGCCGCGATCGTAACCCTGGACGGTGTCGGGGAGTGGTCGACAACCACCATCGGCGTCGGGCGCGACAATCGTATCTCTGTTGAAAAGGAGATCCGGTTTCCCCACTCCCTTGGGCTGCTCTACAGCGCGTTCACCTACTACATCGGATTCAGAGTCAATTCCGGCGAGTACAAGATGATGGGCCTCGCGCCTTACGGGGAGCCCCGGTATGTAGATTTGATTTTGAACGAGCTGATCGATTTGAAAGACGATGGTTCCTTCTGGCTCAACCAGCGATATTTCAACTACTGCCAGGGACTGACGATGACGAACAGCAGGTTTCACGAACTGTTCGGAGGCCCACCTCGGAAGGCCGAGAGCGAGTTGAGCCAGCGGGAGATGGACATCGCCGCCAGCATCCAGAAGGTGACTGAGGAGGCGATGCTGCGCATCACCAGACACGCCCACGAGCACACTGGCATGAAGAACCTCTGCCTGGCTGGTGGCGTGGCGCTCAACTGCGTGGGCAACGGGCGGCTTCTGCGGGAGGGACCATTCGAGCATATCTGGATACAGCCGGCCACCGGGGACGCGGGCGGCGCTCTGGGAGCGGCACTGTTTGCCTGGCATCAAATCATGGACCAGCCGCGGCGCACCGGTTTGCCGGATTGTCAGCGGGGTTCCTACCTCGGACCGGAATTCTCCGAGGAACAGGTTACAAGTTACCTCGATTCGGTGGGGGCTACCTATACGCGGTTCGACAACGAGGACGAGTTGGCGGATCAGGTGGCGGAAGTGCTCAACAGCGGAAGGGTGGTGGGGCATTTTCACGGTCGGATGGAGTTCGGACCTCGAGCCCTGGGCCACCGCAGCATCCTGGGGGACGCGCGGAGTTCCGAGACCCAGACGGCAATGAACCTCAAGATCAAATTTCGCGAGTCGTTCCGGCCATTCGCGCCAAGCTGCCTGGAGGAGCACCGGAGAGAGTATTTCGACCTCGAGGTGCCAAGTCCGTACATGTTGCTCGTTTCCCAGGTGACCGACCAACGGTTACGCGAACTCAGCGACGAAGAGCGAGGACGCAGCGGGCTCGACAAGCTCAACACCCCGCGATCCGACATCCCGGCGGTCACCCACGTGGACTGCTCGGCCCGGATACAGACGGTCAACAGCGAAACCGCGCCGCGCTATCACAAAATTATCGAGGCTTTTCGCGAGAAGACCGGCTACGGGGTCATTGTCAATACATCGTTTAACATTCGGGGCGAGCCGATCGTCTGTTCGCCGGCCGACGCGTACCGGTGCTTCATGTTCACTAACATGGATGCGCTGGTGCTTGAGAACTGTCTGTGTTTCAAAGAGGACCAGCCGTCGATGCCTGGAGCTGATGAGTATCGCAGGCGGTTCAAGTTGGATTGACGAGGAGGAGTCGTCATAGTGGCAAAACGTACCAACATAGTAAGTGAGTTCACGGCTTTCCTGCGACACAACAAGGCCTACTGGCTGGCGCCGATCGCGATCGTGTTACTTCTACTCGCGGTCCTGTTGATCCTCGGTGGTACCAGCGCTGCGCCGTTTATCTACACCCTGTTTTAGGAGTTATTCATGTCGATTGTGGATATCAACTGGCGGCCGGATCCACGGGGACTGCGCAAATTTGGACTGACGGTAATCGTCGGCATGGCTCTGATCGGCCTGTTGTTCCAGTTCTGGTTCGAGAGAACGACCGTTGCGATCAATCTCTATGCAGCCGGCGGTGTGCTCGGTCTACCGGCCCTTACCGGCACGGTGATCGGCCTTCCCGGCTACTGGTTGTGGATGGGGATCGCCTTTGTGATGGGCAACATAGTGAGCCGGATCCTCCTGGGCCTGATCTACTACCTTCTGTTCACCCCGCTTGGGCTTGTTCGGCGTCTCATGGGTGCGGACAAGCTCGCGCTCCGTCGTCGTCAAGTTGACTCCTGCTGGGTCGATATCAAAGCCGATGATGAGAAAAGCCGTTTCGAGCGTCAGTTCTGATCATGACCATGACTGAAGCTTCGCAGCCAAAGCCGAAAAAAGGTCTCGCGATGCGGATCATCGTGCCGCTGGTGACGCTACTGGTGATGCTGGTCGTTGTAGAGTTGTTCTTGCAGATCGCTGTACCGTTGCCGTTCTCCGACAAGTTGTACTGGCTTTCCGACGGACACATCAAGGCGCGCCTCGAGCCACACCAGGAGGTGACCAACGCCGACGGTAATCCGGTGCGGATCAACCACCTCGGGTTTCGCGGCGCCGATTGGAAATGGCAGCCCGAACCCGGCACTCTGCGATTGCTCGTTCTCGGTGGTTCCGCCGCGTTTTGCTATCAGACCTCCGATGACGAGCATACCTGGCCCTCCATACTGGAGCGGGAACTCGCGAAGCGGTTGGGGAGCACAGTTGAGGTGATCAACCTGGGCCTGCCCGGATTCGACACGTCGAACTCCAAGGTCAACTACCTGTTCACCGGTCGCGCGCTTCACCCCCATGTAGTGCTGGTTTACCACACATGGAACGACATGAAGTTTCTGCGCGCCATCGAGGAGAGTGACGGGCTGCCGCAGGTGGTGCTGTCCGGTCGACCTTCCACGGGGGTCAACTCGTCGGCCCTCGCACGGATCTTTCGCAGGCTGCAGATCGTTCGGCGCGCCGACCGATCGTTTACCCTGATGCACCGCCGGGACCGGGAGAACCGCTACACATCGTTAGAGCAGGCCGGCGAGCGGGCCCACGCGCCGGTCGACGAGCGGGCCTGGCGCTGGTTCGAGAACAACTTCGACGACATCGCGACGTTCGTCAGGTCGGACGGAGTGCTGCCGGTCCTGATCTCCCAGGCCAGCTTGATTCACCCGGACAACCTCGACAACCGCGAGCATCGCCTGGTAATCGACAACGACTACCAGGGGATGACCCTTCCGCGTCTGGTAGACAGCTGGCAGCGGGCGGGCCGGATCATCGAGAAGGCTACGTGGACCAACAGCGCGCTGTTCATCGACGGTTATAGCGCGGTTCCCCACGACCTCGAGCACCTCAAGGACCACGTCCATTTGTGGGATAAGGGAGCGAAGCGCCTGGCCCACGCCGTCGCAGACACCCTGATCGCCGACCGTTCCTTCCAGCGATTGGTGGCCCAAGTGGACAAGCAGGGGATCACATCCCAGCGCCGAATGCAAAGTAAAAAATGAAAGCGGCGGCGATCACGTAGGCGGCGACCTTGATGTCTTTGAAACGACGGGATGCCAGGTGGGTGACGACGAAGAGGATGAAGCCGATCCCGAGTCCGTTGGAAATGTTGTAGGTGGCGGTCATGGCCAGGATCGTGCCGAGGGCGGGGATGGCGAT
>JAUVDV010000137.1 GCA_030595125.1 Deltaproteobacteria bacterium | reverse complement strand
AGTTCGCCTGTGGATTCTGCCATGAATATCTCGCCAAAGGCAGTGACCCCAAGTTCCCACAACTCCGGCAGTTTTGTGAGGTTTTCCGTGACCCCGCCATTGATACCATAATCTATGATGGATTTTCGCCTGGCTGCCTTGTGTTTTTCCTTGAACGAACTCCTGTCGATCGTTGGCGGTATCGTGTTGGGATGGTCTATGACAGTGGTTGTCCCACCGGCGGCGGCAGAGCATGAGCCTGAGTACCAGTCCTCTTTGTGCGTGAGTCCAGGGTCCCTGAAATGCACATGAACATCAATGCCCGCAGGGAGTGTGAGCGCACCGCCTGCGTCGATTACGCGGTCAATGCTTGATACATGAATATCTTTTGCGATCTTTGTGATCTTCCCGTCTTCGATTGTGACCTCGGCGGGCTGGAGATAGTTGTTGAAAAATACTTTCGTGTTTTTGATATGGATATCTGGCATGGTTGTGTATTGGGGTTTATGCTTATAATTATATTTGTGGGGGAAGTTTGGTGATGGTGATTATCGAGAAAACTTGTGGGGAAAAGGATATTGAAGTAATTGATTTGACAAATTCCTCTATCATTCCGAAAACCTCAAATACCGGAGGCGGTCAAGAAGAACATCGCAAACATCAAAATAGAGTTTGCAGAAGTTGAGGTCAAAATGGAGAAACAACTTGAAGAATTGGGGTTATAGGTGATTTTGTGCCAGATATGGAAAAATATTCTTCAAGCGAGATTTCTCAAATTATTAATGGATATCATTCACTTGACTGTAATGGAGATCTGTCCTCTCTTTTTCAAAGTGTATCGCATTGTAATAAATGTGTTTCAACTTATCCAGATCGACTTGACCTACCTAAAAATGTTTTGGTACGTTCAATTCCTTTATCTAATCTATCAACAGAAGAAAAGATTGGTAAATATTCCATCAGGATAAAAAGAGATGACACATTTTTAAGAAATCTCTTTAAAAATTCTTCAAATTCGGATGATGTAATCGCAAATCTCGGATCTGCTAAATTTGCCATAGGATTACTTCCATGGTTAGACCGCTGCATGTTATTTAGGAGGAGTAAGAATACCAAGTTGATGGTAATTGGGATAGATTATAAACATTTTCCTGTATTTTACAATAATTCGAATGATCATAATTTCCCTTTGGATGGGTATAGCAAACGAAATAATATTTGGGGACCAACATGGAAAAGGTTTTGGAAAAATCTCATAGGCACTTCTAACGATAGAAGTGTAAATGATTTCCTTAAGGAAAAGGGCGTTTTCATCACTAATTCTATGCTCTGTTTTGGTGGAAGTGACAAACCAGAATCTCATTTTTATGGTTATTTAGAGTGCTGCCAGAATCATATTGAAGAGCTAATAAGAATCGTAGAACCAGAAATCATAGTGTCTTTCGGAAATTTTGGGTGCAGAAATGTTGCTACAATATTACGAAAGCAAAGGCCCAACAAGAATAATTTAATCCTTAAAAGGTTATCGGAGAAAAAAATCCGTCTAAAAGAAATGGAATCAATTATGACGAAATATGATTGTAGAGAAGGAATAATGTTGGAATACAATTCTCAACCAATTGTATTTTGGCCACTTTATCAGCCTGCACGTCCAATTAATAGATATGATGGGGATTACGAAGTATTAAAAAGACTGGTCGGCGTATAACATGATACATGCGGTTCGCTTCGCTCACCCAAATGTTCGCACTTCGCATGCACCGATACGTTATCCAAAATTGGCAAATGCCAAAGGTCAACGTTGAATCATACGACCTTGAGTATACCTGCGCCTAGATTGAAAAACTAAAATTAGCGAACCGATGGAAATATCGAAACTATGACCACGTCGGAATGCCTCGGTTTTCAAACAGAATGCAGTGACTGCAAACAATAGGTGTTATTATACTCCCAAAAAGCATATGAACTAAAAAAAGAAAGTAGACCATATGATGAAATGTGAAAATATGGATGAAGTGCGGGTAAACATAGACATAATAGATCGAGAAATAGTAAAGTTGCTATCTGAAAGAAGCAAATATGTTATACAAGCCGCAAAATTTAAGAAAGATGCTGACGACGTAAAAGCTCCAAAACGTGTAGAAGAAGTCATAGCAAAAGTGAGAAAACTTGCTTTGGAAAACGGATCAAATCCTGAAATCATTGAGCAGATATATCGCACAATGATTGCGTGTTTTATTGATTATGAAATGAAAGAGCATCACAGGTGAATCTTCCTGAAAAATGAATGTCAGGCACGCGCTAATAAATTAAAACCCTTATTTATGAGAATTTCATCGATGATGGCGGAATCCGCCGCCTGCGGCGGATTGACCCAGTGTCAAAAACGCTGGACATATACAATTAATCATCTAAAAATTCAAAACCATTGAGCATGGGCGTTGATGCCTTGCAAATTTCATTGTGCGGTCGTGACAAACATAAACAATTTTCACACCACCTTTTATACTATAAATCGGTTTCACATCCAAAATTATAACGCTCATACGCCCAAAAGTTGCAGAAGCATCTCAAAACCCAAAACTCAAATCATATTTTAAAGTCCACAAATATGCGCATCATGACTATATAACTCCAAGCCGCCACACGAACGCGCGCGCATCGCATAGATTATTGACACCAACGCCATTTTGGAACTATTCGGATGTGCCATTCAAATATTTAAGTACTGTTTTCCAATTCGAAACCACTCATGTTTAAATATATTATTAAACCTGAAGGTATAATAAGAGTCATAAAGAGTAACGATTATAAAAAATATGACCAATGTATGAGAGTTACGGTTAAATATACATAAATACAGATTACAATGAAAGTCCGTGAAATCATAAAATTGTTGAAAGCCGATGGTTGGTATCTTGTTGCTACAAAAGGCAGTCATCAACAATATAAGCATCCAACTAAAGCAGGCAGAGTAACAATCGCAGGCCATCCAAGTGATGAATTCGCGCCTGGAACATTGAACAGTATATTGAAGCAAGCTCAAATAAAAAGGTGATGTAACATGTATCGTTTCCTTGTCGTGATCGAAAAAGCAAACAATAATTATTCAGCCTATTCGCCTGACTTACCGGGCTGTGTAGCTACAGGTGCAACCCATGAAGATGCTGAAAATAATATGTATGAAGCTATTGAAATGCATATACAGGGATTAATAGAAGATGAGTCGCCCATTCCAGAATCGAGATCATTTGCAGAGTATGTAGTTGTTGCTGAAAATTCAAGTATGGGGCAGACAGCTTAACGACAAGCTGTTTACTCCAAAACATTTGTTTCTCTGTTGAATTTCTGCGCCACACGCCTCACATCCATATAACTTCACAGCGGCACAGGAACGCGCGCGCATAGTTCATTGGCAACACTGTCATTTCAAATCTCAAATCATCAAAAGTGAACTGTACACAGTTCAATATACCCCGAAATTGAACAGTGTACAGAAAGGTTTTTAAAACACAATTGCGTATCTGTGTCTATGAAACAGGACATAATGCGAATACTTGCAGACTGGAACGTGTGGTGGGAGAAAAATGAAGTCCCACTAAACTTGCTTGGACAGAAGCGAGGAATCTCTGATGAACTTATAGACCTTATGGAATTAAAGGAGATCAAAATAATAACAGGTGTGCGCCGAAGCGGAAAATCTACAATCATGTACCAGATCATTGAGCACCTTTTGAATACAGGTGTTCCATCAAAGAACATCCTTCTCCTGAATTTTGAGGACGCTGCACTTGCACATTATTCCCCGGAAGATATCTATGAAAGTTATCTCTCTGAATTAAACCCTGCATTTGATAACTTTGTCTTTATTGACGAAGTACAAAGAAAAGAAGGGTGGGAAAGTTGGATAAGAAAAAAGTATGACTTGAAACATGCCACCAATTTTTACGTTACCGGCTCATCAGCATCCCTCTTAAAGAAGGAATACTCCACCTTGCTCACAGGAAGGAACATATCGGAAGAAGTTTTTCCAATGAGCTTTCGGGAATTTCTTGATTTTTCCGGCATACATGTTGACAATACGGAAATAATAAGCACTGAAACACGGTCAAAAGTGCTGGCGTCCTTCACCAGATAGGCGGAGTGGCACGGGTTATTCATCTTGGTTGGAAGGACCGCTTGTATAACACTTGGGAGTACCCTCGACTCTGGGCGGCTCCCGAAGTGGAACCGGAGAAGCTGACAACGATCGCTGGGCATTGTCGCCGGATCTGGAAAACCTACCAAAAGCGGCTCGTTTTTCCGTATGCGCTTGCATATTGCGGAGGCCAGTTCGACGAACGAGGTAGCCTCAAGCTTGGGCCGGGGTCGCAGGGCCTAACTTGTGCCACCTTCATTTTGGCGGTGTTTCAGACCGCCGGAATCACGTTGGTAGACGAGAACGATTGGCCCGTGCGCAAAGAACAGGATATGAAATTCGTCGAATCCCTCTCAAGCTTTGCTGAGTCGACGCACTTTGAACTACTCAAGGCAGAGGTGGAGAGCGGCTGTAAGCGTATCCACCCCAATGAAGTTTTGGGAGCCTGTGCGGTGATGGACCTGCCGGCGAAGTTTGCTCCCACAGTCAAAGCTGCCGCGACGGTTCTTGAAAAGCTCGATTACAAAGACAATGGTGGGTTGCCGGACGGCGAGCTACTTTCCAGTTCGCCCGTCCAAAGGGCGAAACAGCGAGCAGATGCGACTAAATCGCGACCAACCGAGTACACAACAACACAAGCACATGTAATGTCACCACAATCAGAAGCGAAGGGCCATACTCCGCCCATGACTGGAACCTCAAAGACTACCTGCACCTGGCTGGGCACCGCCGGATGGCTCATCAAGCACGGCGCCACCACTATTGTCTCCGACCCGTACCTCTCGCGTCCCCCCGGGGTTACGCCTTTTCCCTTACCGGCCGAGAGGCTGGCTGATGCCGACGCAGTGCTGTGCACCCACGGCCACTTTGATCACGCCTTCGATATGGAGCGGGTGGCCCGCCTCTCAGGGGCGCCCGTGTGGGCCCCGGGCGTGGTGTGCGAGCGGCTGAGGACCGGCGGCATCGACGCCGCTCGGCTCCACCCCAACGAGACGGCGGACGTCACCCGGATAGGGGACGTAGGCCTGGAGGTGGTGGCGTCGGAGCACATCCGCTACGATCTGCCGCTGGCGGCCATAACGATCAAAGCGGCGGTGCTGGGCGGCACCTTCTGGGACTTGGTGGACCTCGGGATCGGCTGGCCCATGGGCTCGAACTCAGACTACCTGCTGTACGCAGGGGACCACACCATCTACCTGTCGGGCAGCCTCGGACAGTCACCCGAACGCATGCGCGAGCACCGGCCGGACGTGGCCCTGCTGCCCTACAACGGCCGCACGGACATGGAGCGCGTCTCGGCCGTGGCCGCCGAGAATCTCCGCCCACGGCTCATGGTGTTCCACCACTGGGATGACTTCTACCCCCACTTTGCTCCTCCCCAGGCCCCGGACCTCGCTCTCGGGACGCTCCGCCGCCGCTTTGCCCACATCCGCTTCCACGTGGCCCAACTCGCCGATCCGATGGACGTAGACACACTCTTGGGGTAGAGGAAGGTCTCTCCAAAACCCTTCGCACCGGGGCAACAATGAGATCACAGTTGATGTGAAGCTCACTGTTGACCTATGCTCTATGTCGAAACCACGAAAGGGAAACACAATGAGTCGCAGAGCGATGTTCCGGATTGGTGGCCTGTTGGGGCTGCTGGTGGCCTTTGGACTGGTGCTGGATGGAGAGGCGCGGGCCCAGTGGCCGCCCCCCGACGACGACCAGCTGGACCTGTCCGACTCGCAGTACTGGCCAAATGATCCGGGCTACGAATCTGTGTGGGAGCACTTCAGCTTCATGCCCGCCGATGCAGTGGACCGGGTCACGGCCTACAGTCCCTACGAAATCGCCATGGGATCAGGCGTCCACGCGGACCGCGCCTGGCAGAAGACCATCGGCGACCGGCGGGTGATCATTGCCGTGGTGGACTCGGGCATCCGCTGGCGGGAGCGCGAGCTGGTGAACAAGTACTACCTCAACGAAGGGGAGCTGCCGCCTCCGGACGCGGGGTGCTCCGGCGACGGCACCATCTTCGACGTCAACGGCGACGGCTTCTTCAACGTCCAGGACTACACCAACAACACCGGCCCCGAGCAACCCGCGGACGTGTGCGACACGGCCCTGCTCGCCCACCCGGGCGGCTGGGACATCAACGAAAACGGGATGCTGGATCCCCAGGACCTCATCGCCATCCACTCCGACGGCATCGATGACGATCTCAACGGCTACATCGATGACATCTCCGGCTGGGACGTGTACCAGATGGACAACGATCCCCACGACGAAACGGACTACGGCCACGGCACGGGCGAGGCCAAGGACTCCGGCGCCGAGGGTGGCAACTCCATCGGCGACCTGGGCGTGTGCCCGGAGTGCACCATCCTCATGGTGCGCTCTGGCGAGTCCTACATGACCGACGTCAACGACTTCGCCATGTCCACCATCTTCGCCGTCGACAGCGGCGCTTCGGTGATCCAGTCCGCCCAGGGCTCCATCAACAACTCCAAGTTCAGCCAAGACGCCATCGACTACGCCTGGAATAACGACGTCACCCTGGTGGTCAGCGCCGCCGACGAGGACAGCTTCCACCAGAACTTCCCGGGCAGCGTGAACCACACGGTGTACGTCCACTCCATCCAGCACGACTCCTCGAGCTGGCGAGACGCCAAGACCTTCTTGAACTTCTGCAACTGCACCAACTACGGCGCCCAGCTCCTGCTCTCCACGCCCGGGTCGAGCTGCTCGTCCGAGGCCGTGGGCCGCACCTCCGGCATCGTAGGGCTCATCTACTCCATGGCCCTCAAGGAGGACGTCCCCTTCCCCACCGGCGCGGCCAAGGCGACGGATCTTTTCGGCGCCCGCCGACTGCGGTCCGATGAAGTGCGGCAGCTGCTGCTTTCCACGGTGGACGACATCCACGACCTGGCCACGCACAACGATCCCGAGCGCTACCCCACCAGAGAGGGCTGGGAGATGCGCTTCGGCTACGGCCGCACCAACGTGGGCCGCGCCGTGCGGGAGATCGAGGCGGGACGCATCCCGCCGGTGGTGGACATCATCACACCCACCTGGTTCCATGTGCTCGTTCCCGAGCAGGACTCCGATGTGGAGATCATCGGCGAGGTCTCCTTCCGGGACGGAATCTACGACTCGGTGGACTGGGTGCTGGAGTGGGCACCGGGCATCGAGCCTGACGACTCAGACTTCACCACCATCGCTTCGGGCAACGACGTCACCACCAACCAGAGCGGCCTGCTCGGCACCTGGGACATCAACGGGCTCGAAGTGAACAACCCCGATCAGCCTGAGCCGGATCTGCACGTGAACCGCCACATGGTGACCCTGCGCCTGAGGGCGACGACCAACTCCACCAACAGCGATCTCGACGGCGTCAAGGCCGAGCTGCGCAAGGCGGTGCAGGTCATCAGCGATCCCGACCTGCTGCCGGGCTTCCCCATCTTCATCGGTGCCTCCGGCGAGGCGCCGCCCAAGACCGCCGACATGGACGCAGACGGCGTGCGGGACATTGTCTACGCCGACGCAGACGGCTACGTACACGTGTTCAAGGGCGACGGTTCCTACGTGCCGGGCTGGCCCCAGGCGGTGAACCTCTACCCGGCCCTGGACCCGACCAACCCCGACAACCACCTCCTGTCCAATGCCTTCGACTCCGGCGACATGGACTCGGACTTTTACTCGTCCATCGCCATGGCCGCCCCCGCCGTTGCCGACCTCGACGGAGACGGCGAGCTCGAGATCGTCGTGGTCAACCACGACGGCTGGGTCTACGTCTACGACTCGGCGGGTAACGTCACGCCCGGCTTCCCCGTGGAGCTCGATCGGTCTCTGACCACCGACATTCATGAAGATCACAACGTGGACAGCGGCATCATCGGCTCGCCCACCGTGGAGGACATGGACGGCGACGGTGACTACGAGATCATCGTGGGCGGCATGGACGGCTACCTCTACATGTGGCACCACGACGGCACCCTCGATCCGGGCTTCCCCGTGCAGCTCAAGCTCGAAGGGGACGTGGACTTCGCCCGCACCATCAGCGCGCCGTCGGTGGGTGACGTCGACAACGACGGCTCCATTGACATCGTGCTGGGCTCCAACCAGTCCAGAAATGAGCAGGGCTCCCTGTGGGTCGTCCACGGCGACGGAAACAACAACCCCGACGGCCCCTTCCTCGACGGCTGGCCCGTCTACGTGCTGTCCATCAACCTGCTGCCCGTGATCGGCACGGGACTCTCCGCCGCGCCGGCCCTGGCCGACGTGAACGGGGACGGGCGGCTGGAGATCGCCGTCGCCGGCGTGGCCGGCCCCACGAAGATCTTCGACGCCGACGGGTTCCTGTACCGGGCCGTGCAGAACGGTACCCCCAATGACCCGATGCTCGCCTTCGGTCCCGGTTCCGACTCGTCTGACATGCCCATGCAGGTCTTTTTCACCAACCCGATCTTCGTCGACCTCAACAACGACGGCCGCCTCAATGTGATGCAGGGCGGCGGCGGTATGTTGCTGGCCGCGGCCATGGCCGCCGGCGGCACCCGGATGACCTTCGACCACATGCTGGGCGCCTGGGACGTGCGCACCGGGCGGTTCCTGTACTCCTTCCCCCGGCGCATGGAGGACTATCAGTTCTTCCAGAGCCCGGCGGTGGCGGATCTGGACAACGACGGCCTCCCCGAGGCCATCAACGCATCGGCGGGCTACTACGTGCACGCCTTCAACCGCTACGGTGAGGAGCCCGAAGGGTGGCCCAAGTTCGCCGGCGGCTGGATAGCGGCTGCGCCCTGCGTAGGGGACGTGGACGGCGACGGAAACCTGGACGTGATCACCGGTACCCGCAACGGCTGGCTCTTCGCCTGGCGCACCGACGGCTCGACCTCGGGGCGCATCGAATGGGAGAGCTACAAGCACGACAACCGCAACACCGGCAACTACCACACCCCGCTGGACCAGGGCCACAAGGAGCTGCCCGACATCTCCGACGTCGATGGGGATGGCATCCCCAACACCGAGGACGGCGACATCGACGGAGACGGCATCCCGAACCAGGATGACGACGACGTGGACGGCGACCTCATCCCCAACGACTTCGACTTCGACGACGACAGCGATCTGATCGGCGACGAGGACGACGACACCCCCATCGGCCCCGATGGCACCGGCGACGCCACACCTTCCTCCAAGAAGGGCTGCGGCTGCGCCACCGGTTCGGCCCCCGACGCCGGGCTCCCCCTGGTGCTGTTGCTCGGCCTGCTCGGGTTCGCGCTCCGCCGGCGGAAATTCTGAATACCCCCCAAAGGATGCAGTCATGACCATGATGCCCCTGGAGCTGATCGAGCAGCTACCGCCGGAGATCGATCCCCAGGCGGTGGCGGACCATGTGTACGTGGGCCACGCACCGGGGGGGGGCTACGGGGAGACCCACCTGGTGAGCCACGGCGGACAACTGCATGTCTTTTCCCGCGCATCCATGCTCGGCAAGTTCTCCGAGCTCATCCTGAGCCCCAGCGCCTCCCCCCGCCTCGAGCGCGGGTCCTTCAACTCCACCCTGCACGTGGTCACTCCCCAAGGTGACGAGCGAATCGTGCTGTCCATGTTCGAGGTGGACTCGGCCGCCTCCCTGGTGGCCGCTATCCACCCCGACGCAGTGGAGCCGGATCCCGACGCCCCCCCCGCGAAGTACTCGACGCCTACGCCTCCCAAAGCCAGCCCAACCAAGCGCCCAAAGCCCCGCAAAGCCAAGGCCCAGGCCCAGCCCCCCCCACCGCCCCCCCCACCGCCCCCCCCCCGCAAGTCCCAGCCCGCGCCTCTGCCCCCCAAACGCACGAGTGCCGGCCAAATGAAAGGTGACGCCGCGCA